>NZ_JBRRCU010000036.1:0-42079 GCF_056759195.1 Stenotrophomonas sp. STEN083
ACTATTTAAACCCACTGGGGGGGGGCGGCCCTCCGCCCAAAAAACCCGGGGCGGCGGGGGGGGGTACCGTCCCCAACCCCCACGCGCACCCCGGTTTTGCCGTTCTGACTCAGCCGGGCTTGAACAGCTTGCGCTTGCCGGTGAGTACCTTTTCCTTCGGGGTGAGCTTGGCCACGCCGGGGATCAGGAAGTCGGTGGCGGTCTGCCCGAAGCGGATCTTGGAGGCCAGCCAGAGCGGCATCTTGCCGCGGCCGGTCCAGGTGTTCCAGCGGTTCTCGGGGTCGCGGTACTTCGGTTTGACCTTCGGCCCCTTACGCTTGGCTGGCTTGCTCTTGGCTGCGACGGTATCTGCGCCGGGACCGAACAGTTCCTCGATCGTATAGCCGGTCTGCTTGGCCAATGCGGTGAGTTTGCGCCTCACCTTTTCTGCAGGTTGACGTTGGGTGAGCGCTTTGTGCCTGTCCTGTGCGGCGCGGATGAGAGTGTTCAGCTCTCGAAGATCAAGAGGGGTAAGGTCGATACTCATGGCGTAAGCGTCAGTTTTTGGCTGCGGGGTGTCAAGCCGAAGCCGTGGGTTGCCGGCGTTGTCAGCGCAGTCGTCGAGGTCCGGAACGCCGCCGAAGGGGGCGGGGCTGGCCGGCCCGCCGGGTATGTAGCCCTGCTGAGCGTAGCGCGCCCGCAGCTATTGGCGGTCTTTCTGAAATACACCGGATGCCGGCTCCCCTGGGCTGCCTAAATGGTGGCGACGGCGCACAAAAAACCCGATGGCAGCGCTCTGGCATCGGGTTTCGGCTGACGCAAAACGCAGGCTTGGCATCAATCAGCGGTGATTGCGCGAAAGCACCATCGAGTATGCAAACCGGCCCGGCGGATGCAGGCTGACCGCGATCAGGATCAGGCGGTCATTGGCATCGCGATAGCGGCGCTGCACGCGCATCGCCGGTTCGCTCTTCTTGATGTCCAGCAGCTTGGCGTCGGCTGCATCAAAGGAAGCCGCGTCGAATACCTGTTCTACTCGCGACAGCTTGGTCGGGTCGAGGAACTTGGCCAGTGCACGCGCAGCGCCGGTCACATCCAGCAATTTCTCGGTGGGTACGCCGGTGCGCACCGGGATCAGCATTTCGGTGACGGCGATCGGTTCGCGGGTCTGTTCTTCCAGGCGCAGGCAGTGCAGGCGCAGGTATTCCTTGCCTTCGTGGATGTCCAGGCGCTGCGCCATCGCATGGTCGGCCAGCTTGCGCTCGGCCTCCAGCACCTGCAGGCGGGTGCTGTTGCCGTACTGCATCAGCAGGTCGACTGTGTCGATCTCGTGTTCGTAGCGCATCGCCGAGTTCTGCGCGATCACCCGCGTGCCAGCGCCGGGGCGGCGCTGCACCAGGCCGGCGCTGATCAACTGCGCCAAGGCCGCGCGTGCGGTGTGGCGGCTGACGCTGAAACGCTCACATAGCTCCAGTTCGGTGGGTAGCAAGGTACCAACGGCGTACTCGCCCTTCTCGATTGCCGCCTGCAGTAGGTCGCCCAGTTCGGCATAGCGGGGCTTGCTGCGTCGCGTACCAGTCATATGTACAGATCCTTGTTCAAAGTCTGAGCGAGAGTTCCTGCCAGCTGCGCTGCAGGGGTTCACGGTGTTCGGGTGCGGCGATGGCGATCAGGGCCTGGGCCCGTGCATGGACGTCGAGGTGGCGTAGATCGGCTACGCCATGTTCGCTGACGATGCAGTCGGCATCTACGCGGGCAAGGCTTACGGGACCGGTGGGTAGCATCGGCACGATCCTGCTTTCGCCCTTCGGGGTACTGGCAGGGAGTGCAATGATGCCGCGACCAGCGGTCGATTGGCGAGCGCCTTGCAGGAAATCAGGCAGGCCGCCCACACCACTCAGTTGGCGTCCAGACAGGAACTCGCCGTTCACCTGGCCCAGCAGATCCACCGACAACGCGCTGTTGATGGCGGTCAGGCGCGGGATACCGGCCAGTACGTTGTGGTCGTGGGTATGGCCGACCTCGCGGAAACTGATGCTGCGCGGGGCGATGTCATACAGCGCCTGTGTACCCAGCGCGACGCCAGCCACCACGGCATCCGGTGCTGCCGACAGTGCGCCGGATTCGAGCAGGCCAAGCAGCCCGTCGGAGACCATGCCGCTGTGGATGCGCAGGTTGCGCCGCTCGCGTACCGCGCGCAGCACCGCCGATTGCAGGCGGCCCAGGCCGAGCTGCAGTGTCGCGCCATCCTCCACCAGGGTGGCAACCTGTGCCGCAACCGCATCCATTGCGGCATCGGCAGGCGGGTCGGGAATGGCCAGCAACGGCGCATCCTGCTCGATGGCGGCGGTGATCCGCGACAGCGGGATCGACGACCCACGCGTACGCGGCATGCGCGGGTTGATATGCGCGAGGATGCGGGTCGCGCGGGGCCAGGCCGCCGGGGTGAAGTCGCAGGCGATGCCCAGCGAACAGTTGCCGTCCTCGTCCGGCGGCGCCACCTGCACCAGCACGGTGTCGAAGGCCACCCCTTCGCGCAGCCAACGCCAGGTGGCGGTATAGGTCATCGGCAGGTAGTCGACGCGGCCCGCCAGCCACGAACTGCGCAGATCACTGCTCAGGAAGATCGTGCGCTGGCGTGCCTGCGGGTGCAGTCCGGCAAAATCGAAGGTGTTGACGGTGGGGATGTGCACGCCGGTGAAGCGCAGCCCGCCGCAGTGTTCGGCGCCACTGCGCAGCCAGTGTTCGAACAGCAGGGAATGGCCGGCACAGCCGGGCGCGAAGACGTCGGGTCCTTGCCCGAGGTAGTCGAAGAAAGTGTCGGCATCCAGAATTCGGGGCATGGGGCTGATTGCGGCGTTCGGGAGACGGATCATATGATATGTCCGGACAAAGTCGGTTATGCTCTTTTCACGCGGTTGCTGTTCCCACCACCCAAACCCGCTGTTGCGGGCCTGCACCGAGACCTCATCGCGCGATGACCACGCCTGTTGCCAGCCTTACCGAACAGCTCGCCCAGCGCCTGCAACGGCCGGTGGATGCCGCCGCCCGTGAGCGTGCCGCCTTGCTGTTGGTCGATTGGCTGGGCTGCGCCCTGGCTGCGTTGCGCTATCCGATTGCCGCCCAGCTGCAGTCGGTGGTGCAGGCGCAGGCTGGCGGCAATGTGGTGGCCCTGGGCGCTGGCCGCCGCAGTGCAGCCGACGCGCTGCTGCTCAATGCCGCGCTCGGTAATGTGCTGGAAATGGACGATGTGCACCGCGCTGCCATCCTGCATCCCGGCCCGGTCGTCATCCCGGTCGCGCTGGCTGCAGCACAGGCTGAAGGCGCGGATGCGACGGCGCTGCTCGATGCGATCGTGCGCGGCTACGAAGCGACCATCCGTATCGGCCGTGCGCTGGGCAAGGCGCATTACCGCTATTGGCATCCCACCTCGACTGCTGGCGCGTTTGGCGCGGCGGCTGCGGCTGCATCGGTGCTGCGCCTGCCAATCGAATCACTGGCCGACGCGCTGGGCAATGCCGGCAGCCGAACTGGCGGGCTATGGCAGATGCGCCACGAGCCGGTGCCGACCAAGTCATTGCACAACGCCGAAGCCGCACGCAGTGGCTGGCTGGCGGCGCAGTTGGCGCTGGCGGGCATGCGTGGGCCGCGCAGGATACTGGAAGGCGAGCAGGGTCTGTTTGCCGCCACCGCGCCGGATGCCGTGCCGGAACTGGTGGTTGCCGATGAGGACGATTGGCTGATCCACAGCACCAGCCTGAAGCCGTGGCCGGCCTGCCGCCATGCACATCCGGCAATCGATGCGATGCTGGAAGCGATGGTGCAGCTTGATGCTGCTGACGTCACGCAGATTGAACGCATCGAAGTACGCACCTATGCCGAGGCCCTGCGCTTCTGCGATCGCGCGCAGCCGCAGACCGAGTTGGAGGCCAAGTTCAGCCTGCAGCACGCGCTGGCCTCGATCCTGGTCAACGGCCGGCCGCAGCTTGAGCACTACACCAGCGAAGCCTGCAGCGATGGCGAGCTGGCGCCGTGGCGGCAGCGTATCGCGCTGATCGAGGATGCGTCCTGCAGCCAGCGTTTCCCAACGTACTACGGCGCCAACGTGCAGCTGTGTCTGGCCGATGGCCGCAGCGTGCAGGCCGAGCGCATCGATGCCTGGGGCGATCCGGAATGCCCGATGTCGGCCGACGACGTGCTGGCCAAGGCGCTGGCTTTGGCGCAATGGGGTGGCGTATCCGCAGGCTTGGCGCAACCCCTCTTTGGGCAGGTGCAGGCGCTGGCCAATGGCGGCAGTCTGGACGCCTTGAACGCCATGTTGGCGCGGGTGGCCTGATGCGATTGACTGAAGCGCTGTTGCAGCATGCAAGCACGCTGCGTTTTGAAGACCTTTCCGCCGAGGCGGTCGCGGTTACGAAGGTGTTCGTGATGGATTCGGCGGCCGTGGGGCTTTCTGGCTCCGGCCCGCAGGTACCGCTGACCCAGACGGTGCGGCGCAGCACCACCAGCTACGGCAGCGGCAATGCCGCACGAGTCTGGGTGACTGGCGAAACGTTGCCTGCAGCCAGCGCCGCGATGGTCAACGGCTACCAGATCCACAGCCAGGAATTTGACTGTGTGCATATGCCGGCGGTGGTGCATCCGCTGGCGGTGATTCAATCGGCCTTGATTGCCGCCGCTGAGCAGCGCGCAAACGTCGACGGCGTGGCGGTCGATGGCAAGGCATTGATCGCGGCGCTCAATGTTGCGGTCGATGTAGCTACCTTGATTGGCATCAGTGGCCGCGCGCCGATGCGCTTCTTCCGCCCTTCGATGTGTGGCGCACTCGGTGCAGCTGCAGGCATTGCCCATCTGCATGGTGCCGACGAAGAGCTGCTACGTCGCGCGCTCGGCCTGACTTACAGCCATCTGTCCGGCACCATGCAGGCACATGTGGAAGGTTCGCCGACGCTGGCCTTGCAGGTCGCGTTGAACGCGCGCGCAGCCTTGAGCTGCTGGGAGCTGGCGCACAATGGCTTCCCGGCGCCGCGTGAGATGCTGGAAGGGCCGTTCGGCTATCTGCCGCTGATCGAGGGCGAATTCGACGTCGGACCGTCGCTGCAGAAACTGGCCGCGCGCGAGGCGCAGGTGCTCACCGTAAGCCACAAGGTGTTCCCGACCGGCGGCGCCGCGCATGCCGCACAGGACATGCTGATGGAGCTGCGCCAGCAGCACGGTCTGAATCTGGACAACGTCGCCAGCATTGAACTGCAGGCGCCGCCGCTGGTGCGCCGCTTGGTCGGGCGCAGCTATCAGCCCGCAATGGAAACCAGCTACGCACGGCTGTGCCTGCCGTTCCTGCTGGGTACCGTGCTGCTCGATGGCAAGGTCGGCTTGTCCGCCTATGCGCCGGACAAGCTCGCCGATGCGCAGCTGGCCGCGTTCGCCAATCGGGTCAGTCTGGTGCCGAACGACTGCGACGATCCCAATGCGCTGGTGCCGCAATCGATGACGGTCACCCTGGGTGACGGCCGCGTGCTGCACAACCATCGCGATGCCGCCATCGGCTCGCCGCAACGGCCGCTGTCGCGCGCCCAGCAGCTTGAAAAGTTCCACCACTGCCTTGACCACGCCGCGCGTCCCTTCGACGCCGGCCACCGTGCTGCCCTGATCTCCCACTTCGACCATCTGCAGGACATCGACGATGTCAGGCAGCTGGTCGACCTGCTGATTGTCGAGACCCCATGACCTACGCCACCTATTTCGAATCCTTCGATGTCAAGGAGCTGCTCAAGCAGTTCCCGCTGGACCAGGCCTTCACCGACAAGTTCAAGAACATCAGCCGCGAGGAACTGCGCGCCGAGCAGAACGCAATGTTCCTGCGTTGCGTGGCCCGCGCCTGGCAGATTCCGTTCTATCAGCGCCTGTGGGGCAATGCCGGAATCACCCCGGGCGACATCCAGAGCCTGGACGACATCAGCAAGCTGCCGGTGTTCGGCAAGCACGAAATCATGGCCTCGGTCGAAGCCAATCCGCCGCTGGGCGATTTCCACGGATGGCAGGACGGCACCGAGGCTGGCAACAAGCCGCTGGTATTCCACACCACCTCCGGCACCACCGGTCGCCCGCAGCCGCTGGTGTTCTCACCGCATTCGCGCGAAGTGCAGAGCCTGCTGCTGGCGCGTCTCTATCGCTGGCAGGGCATGCAGCCCGGCGACGTGGTGCACTCGGTGTACGGCCACGGCATGATCAACGGCGGCCACTACGTGCGTGAGGCGGTGACGCATTACACGCAGGCACTGTTCTGTTCGGCCGGCACCGGCATCGAGATGCGTTCGGCGCAGCAGGTGCAGCTGATGAAGAACATGGGCGCCAACGTGATTGTTGGCTTTGCCGACTACATCAAGAAGCTGGCCGACGTGGCCCGCGAGAATGGCCTGGTGCCGGGCAAGGACATCCCGGTACGGATGATCTGCGGCCACTTGGGGCGCGAATCGCGCGAGTCGCTGTCGGCAGCCTGGGGCGGGGTCGAACTGTACGACTGGTATGGCGTGGGCGATACCGGCGCGATTGCCGGGCAGGGCCCGGACCAGGATGGCCTGTACCTGATGGAAGACGCGCAGTACGTCGAAATCCTCGACGTGGACAGCGGTGAACTGGTGGCCGATGGTGACACCGGCGACATGGTGGTCACCTGCCTGTACAAGGACGACATCTACCCGATCATCCGCTTCAATACCCATGACGTGACCCGTGTGCTGACCACGCCGTCACCGCTGGGCATGAACCTGCGCCGCATCGAAGGTTTCCTTGGCCGCAGCGACAACATGGTCAAGATCCGCGGCATCAATGTGTTTCCGCAGGCGATGGCACCGGTGTTGGAAGAACATGCATCGTTCGCCGGTGAGTTCATCTGCGTCGCCAGCCGCGACGAAGGTGGTCGCGATGACCTAGCTGTGCACGTGGAAACCCGTGGCGCGCTGGATGACGCGCAGCTGGCAGCGGAGTTCGCTGCGTTGCTGCGCCAGCGCCTCGGTGTTGAAATGAGCATCGTGCTGGCCGCCCCGGGCGCGCTGGCGGCATTGACCGGTATCGAGGTACGGCAGAAGCCGGTGCGCCTGATCGATAAACGTTTCGCTTGAGGAAGACCGCGTGAGCAAGGCCGATGCGCAGTTGTTGAGCATGGACATGACGGCGCAGGCAGCCTTGCTGGCGGCCGGCGATATCAGCTGCACGCAGCTGATCGAGCAGCAGCTGGCGGCCATTGCCGCCAGCCAGGTGCAGATCAACAGCTATATCCACATCGATGCGGAAGGCGCGTTGGCTGCGGCCGTGCAATCCCAGCAACGTCGCCAGCGTGGTTTGGCTCGCCCTTTGGAAGGCCTGTCGATCGCGGTCAAGGACAATATCGACGTCGCCGGCATGGTCACTACTGCCGGCATGGAAACCCGCCGTCATAGCGCGGCGGCCAGCACCGACAATCCGGCCGTGGCCGCATTGCGTGCAGCCGGCGCGGTGATTGTCGGCAAGCTCAACATGCACGAAGCGGCGATGGGCGCCGACAACGACAATCCGTTCTACGGCGCCTGCCACAACCCGCACAGGCACGGCTACACACCAGGCGGTTCCAGCGGTGGCAGTGGCGCAGCGGTAGCGGCGGGTTTGTGCGCAGCGGCGCTGGGCACCGACACCATGGGCTCGGTGCGCATCCCGGCCAGCTATTGCGGTGTGGTCGGGCTCAAACCGAGCTGGGGGGCAATCAGTACACGCGGCACAGTGGCCCTGTGCAGGCGGCTGGATCACATCGGCCCGTTGACGCGTTCGGCGCGCGACCTGCGCCTGTTGCTGCAGCTCATGTCCGGTTTCGATCCGGACTGCGCGCAATCACGTTTCGTTCAATACCTGCCCGCTGACAGGTCGGCGCTGCGCATCGGTGTGGTCGATCTGTTTGATGCCGCCGAGATCGCGCCCGATGTACAGACGGCGTTCGAGGATGGCCTGCGCGTGCTGGTCGGATTGGGCCATCAGCTGAAACCGCTGCCGGCACCGGCATTTGCGTCGGCACGTGCACGCCGCGCTGGTTTGTTGATGAGCGAAGCCGAACTGCTGGTCGAACACGCCGATGCCTGGGCCGGTGACCGCAGCAGGTTCTCGCCGTTGTTGAGCAAGATGATGTCCTGGGCGGAAGGGCGCAGCGCGGCCGAGTTTGCCGCTGCCTCACAGCTGGCTGATCGTGGCCAGGTGCAACTGCAGCAGTGGCTGGCGCGTTGCGACGTGCTGGTGATGCCGACTGCGCCGCAGCGTGCATTCCCGTTCGGTACGCCAGCTCCCGCCAGTCAGGCCGACCTGACCGCGTACGCGAACCTTGCTGGCAATCCAGCCTTGTCGGTACCGCTGCCGGTAGCGGCGGGCGAGTTGCCGGCAGGCATGCAGCTGATCGGCAATATAGGCGACGAACTCACGCTGATCGCGCTGGCAGAGGCCTTCCAGCAAGCCATTGGCTGGCAGCCCGTGCTGCCGCAGGCCTGCAGGACATGGTGGCCGAAATGAAGCTGCTCGATGGTGTTCGTGTTCTCGACCTGTCGCGCATCCTTGCCGGCCCTTGGGCCACGCAGGTGCTGGCCGATTTCGGTGCGGATGTGATCAAGATCGAGCGTCCCGGTGTGGGGGACGACACCCGCAGCTGGGGCCCGCCGTTTCTACAGGACGTTGAAGGGAATGACAGCAGTGAATCTGCGTATTACCTGTGCGCCAACCGGGGCAAACGTTCGGTCGCGATTGATTTCACCACCGACGAAGGCCAATTGCTGCTGCGCGAGCTGGTCGTGCGTTGCGATGTGCTGGTGGAGAACTACAAGGTCGGCGGCCTGAAGAAGTACGGGCTGGATTTCGCCAGCCTGCAGGCCATCAACCCGAAGCTGGTGTATTGCTCGATCACCGGCTACGGCCAGGATGGTCCTTATGCGCAGCGTGCTGGCTACGATGCGGCGATCCAGGCAATTGGCGGACTGATGAGCGTCACCGGCGAACCGGACGGTACGGCCGGTGCCGGCCCGCAGAAAGTAGGTGTGGCCGCGACCGATCTGATGACCGGCATGTATGCGGCCACTGCAATTCTGGCTGCGTTGCGTCATGCCGAACGCAGCGGCGTTGGTCAGCAGATTGATCTGGCGCTGCTGGATACCCAGGTCGCATGGCTGGCCAATCAGGCCTCCAACTATCTGATCGGCGGTGTGGTGCCGACCCGGCAGGGCACTGCGCATCCGAACATCGTGCCGTATCAGGTGATGTCGGCGGCCGATGGCTATTTCATGCTGGCGGTGGGCAATGACGGCCAGTTCGCACGCCTGTGCGAGGTGATCGGGGAGCCTGAGCTGGCGCGTGATCCGCGCTATTCCAGCAACAACGCACGGGTTGCGAACCGTGAGCTACTGGTGCCGCAGCTGCAGCAGGTGCTGAGCACGCGGCCGGCGGCCGAATGGTTGGCGGCGCTGGAGAAAGCGGTGGTACCGGCCAATCCGGTCAACCGCATCGATCAGGTGTTTGCCGATCCGCAGGTGCAGGCGCGTGGACTACGGATTGAATTGCCCCACGCCGGCGGTGGCAATGTGGCGATGGTGCGTAATCCGTTGAAGTTTTCGGCAACGCCCTTGCGCTATGAGCAGGCGGCGCCGGTGTTGGGGCAGCATACGGCTGAGGTGTTGGTAGAGGTGCTTGCCCTCGATGGTGAGCGGCTGCGTGAGTTGCGTGAGTCGGGTGTGGTTGGGCTTGCTGCGGAAGCTAAAAGCTAAAAGCTAAAAGCTAAAAGCTTTACCCCTCCCCAACCCTTCCCTTGGCTGCGCCAAAGGGAGGGAGCAGAGCGGTTCGCGGCGTCCCGACAGATTGCAGGCATGCTGCCCCTCCCTTTGGCGCAGCCAAGGGGAGGGTTGGGGAGGGGTGCTCTTGGCGATGGATCTTCAGCCAACGCATTGCCAGCTTCGCGGCTGACGCCGCTCCTACAAAAGCAGTCATGGTTCTGCAGCAGCGTTGGTAGTGCCGAGCCATGCTCGGCAGGGGCATTGCCGGTGCGCCATCAACGCTGTGGGAGCGGCATGAGCCGCGAAGCTGACAGCACCGGAATCACCGGCATGCCAGCAATCGGACAGATCCATGGCTTCGCGGCTGACGCCGCTCCCACAAAAATACAAAAGCAGATCGGCGCCAATCACGCCCCGCCAGGAAACCCCTGCTGCCGCCACGCCTCATACACCACCACGGCGACCGAGTTGGACAGGTTCAGGCTGCGGTTGTTGGGCTGCATCGGCAGGCGCAGGCGGTGGCCGTCGGGTAGCGAGTCAAGCAGATCCTGCGGCAGGCCGCGGGTTTCCGGGCCGAACAGGAAGGCATCACCATCGGCGAACTGCACGCTGTCATAGCGGACGCTGGAGCGGGTACTCAATGCAAACAAACGCTTCGGGGCGATGCGCGCCAAGGCGGTTTCCAGGTCCGGGTGGACCTGCATCTGTGCGTACTCGTGATAGTCCAGGCCGGCGCGCTTTAGCTGCTTGTCACTGAGGTCGAAACCCAAAGGCTCGATCAGGTGCAGCCGCGCGCCGGTGTTGGCGCAGAGCCGGATCACATTGCCGGTGTTCGGCGGGATCTCGGGCTGGTAAAGCACTACATCGAAAACAGGGGCAGAAGTCATCGGCGCAGTTTACGCCGGGTGTTGCGTCATGGCTGGCTTAGTTGGAAACCATGCCCTGCGCGACGACCTTGCCGATGGCTTCAGCAGCAGCTTCTGCAGCCATGGACTGCACCAGCTCCACGTCCGGGCGGACGGTGATGGCCGGCAGCGAGACCATCCAGTTGCCGGCACGGGTGCCGATGGCGACCGGGCTGGCGGAGGCAAGCTGGCTGGCGGTCTGTTCGGCCATCAGCTCGACGATCTGGCCGACGGTGGGGCGGACTTGCACGGCTGCCAGGGTCGGGATGTTGCTGCTGGCTTCGTGCTGGGCCTGCACCAGCTGATCAGCCGAAGGGCGAACCTGCACGGTGTCCAAAGTGACGATATCCGAAGCCTGGACCGAAGAAACAAAGCCGGTGCTGGCGACGAGGGCGATGGCAAGGGCGAGAGACTTGGCGTTCATGGCGGGACCTGTTTGGTGTGTGTGGGCAGTGGTGTGGTAGTAAGGTAGTACAGTGAATTTCGTAGTGCAAGAACTTTCTTTACTTTTTTTGATTTGTTCAGCATTCAGTCATTTATCGTCTGAAGTGATCTGGCTGCGATTAATAGGCAGCAGGATGCGTGCCAATCGCATCTGATTGATAAATAAAAGATTGTTGTTTATTGGAAGTGTCCGCTGTCCGGACACTCGCCGCGCCCGCAGCGACCGGACGGACACCGGTACAGCTGCTTCGTACCCATGACGCATGGCGTATGCCGTTGTGACGGCGCCCGGTTAGGATCAGCGTTCACCTTCATACCCAAGGGAAATGGAATGAACGCAGCTATGCCCCGTACCGCCTTGTTGACCCTGGCCCTGAGCGCCGCCCTCGGCGGATTTGTTGGCATGCCGCTGGTCGCGGAGGCCAAGCCGGCCGCCGCCGCTGCGTCGGTGGACATTCCGTATGAAGAGTTCACGCTGCCCAACGGCCTGCGCGTGGTGGTGCACACCGACCGCAAGGCACCGATCGTTGCGGTGAACATCTGGTACCACGTTGGTGCCAAGGACGAACCGGCCGGCCGCACCGGCTTCGCGCATCTGTTTGAACACTTGATGTTCCAGCGCAGCGAAAACCACGACGGCGAGTTCTTTGAACCCTTCAAGCAGGTCGGTGCCACCGACCAGAACGGCACCACCAATACCGACCGCACCAACTATTTCCAGAACGTGCCGACCACCGCGTTGGACATGGCGCTGTGGATGGAGTCGGACCGCATGGGTCATCTGGTCGGCGCCATCGATCAGGCCGCCTTGGATGAGCAGCGCGGCGTGGTGCAGAACGAAAAGCGCCAGGGCGAGAACCAGCCTTATGGCCAGGTCTGGGACAAGCTGACCCGCGCCATGTACCCGGCGGGTCACCCGTACCACCACGGCGTGATCGGCTCGATGAACGATCTCAACGCCGCCTCGCTGGACGACGTAAAGACCTGGTTCCAGACCTGGTACGGCCCGAACAATGCGGTGCTGGTGCTGGCCGGTGACATCGACGTGGCCACCGCCAAGGAAAAGGCCGCCAAATTCTTCGGCGACATCCCGGCTGGCCCGACCATGGCGCAGCCAGCGGTGAACGTTGCGCAGCGCGCAGCCACCACCCGCGAAGTGATGACCGACAAGGTGCCGCAGGCGCGCATCTACCGTGCCTGGAACGTGGCCCAGGTTGGCACCACCGATATTGATCAGCTCGACCTGTTCTCCTACGTGCTGGGCGGCGCCAAGTCCTCGCGTCTGGATCAGCGCCTGCTGCACAAGGACAAACTGGTCGACAACATCAGCGCGATGACCGATGCCTCGCAGCTCGGCTCCAACTTCCTGATCATGGCCACGGTCAAGCAGGGCGTGGACCCGGCCAAGGTCGAGGCGGCCATCGACGAAGAACTGAAGCGTCTGATCGCCGAAGGCCCGACCGCCGATGAGCTGGAGCGCGCCAAGGTGCAGTCACGCGCCGGTTTCGTGCGTGGCATCGAACGTATTGGTGGCTTCGGCGGCAAGGCCGACGCACTCGCACAGTGCGCCGTCTATGAAGGCAACCCGGGTTGCTTCCGCACCTCGCTGGCCAATGTGGACGCTGCTACCGCTGCAGACGTCAAGGCAGCCGGTGCCAAGTGGCTGGGCGTGGGCGACCACACCCTGGTGGTCGAGCCGGGCGAGCGCGTTGCCTTGGCCGAGCTGCCGTCGGTCAAGCCAGCGCCGTTCAACGTGCCGGCCGTGGACAGCAAGTACACCACCCTGCCGAGCCAGGTCGACCGCAGCGCCGGCGTGCCCAAGACCACCAGCTTCCCGGAACTGAAGTTCCCGCAGCTGCAGCGCGCCACGTTGAAGAACGGCACCCAGGTGGTGCTGGCTGAGCGCCATGATGTTCCGGTGGTGCAGTTCAGCTATGAGTTCCCGGGTGGCTTCACCGCCGACCGTGGCCGCAAGCCGGGCACCGCCAACTTCACCATGGGCATGCTGGACGAAGGCGCTGGCCAGCTCGGCTCGCTGGCCTTCGCCGATGCGGTGGAAAGCCTGGGTGCCAGCGTCAATGCCGGTGCGTCGTTGGACGGTTCCAGCGTGTACCTGTCGGCACTGAAGGAAAACCTCGCACCGTCGCTGGCGTTGTACGCCGACGTGGTGCGTGCACCGCGCTTCGAGCAGAGCGAGATCGACCGCATCAAGGCCACCTGGATTGCTGGCATCCAGCAGGAGAAGGCGCAGCCGAACGCGGTGGCGATGCGCGTGCTGCCGCCGCTGCTGTACGGCGCTGGCCACCCGTATGCGATTCCGTTCACCGGCAGCGGCAATGAAGCGGCCATCCGGTCGCTGACCCGCGACGACCTGACCTCCTTCCACAAGCAGTGGATTCGTCCGGAAGGCGCCACCCTGATCGTGGTCGGCGACACCACCTTGAAGGACCTCGTGCCCTTGCTGGAGCGCAGCTTCGGTGACTGGAAGGGCGAGGGCGCACGGCCGAAGGTGGAAGCCCTGACCAATGTTGATCGCCCGCAGGCAGCACGGGTGTTCCTGATCGACCAGCCGGGCGCGGTGCAGGCCAACCTGTTCGCCGGTCAAGTGGCGCCGTCAACGATGGACCCGGGCACCACCCGCTTCGACATTGCCAATGGCGTGCTGGGTGGCGACTTCACCTCGCGCCTGAACATGAACCTGCGTGAGGACAAGCATTGGTCCTATGGCGCGCGTTCGTCGGCCTCCAATGCACTGGGCCAGCGCCCGTGGATGGCGGTTGCACCGGTACAGATCGACAAGACCGGTGAAGCGATGAAGGAAATGAACGCCGAGATCAGCCAGTTCGCCAGCGGCCAGCGTCCGCCGACGGAGGCGGAGGTCAACCGCATCCGCAACATCCAGACGCTGAGCCTGCCGGGTGCCTATGAAACCGCATCGGCGGTGATGAGCACCATCGGTGGCATCGTGCGTTATGGCCGCCCGGACGATTATGTGTTCAAGCGCAAGGCCGAGATCGAAGCGATGACCCCGGCGCAGGTTGCCGAGGCCGCCAAGACCCTGGATCCGTCCAAGCTGACCTGGGTGGTGGTAGGCGACCTGAAGCAGACCGAAGCCCCCGTGCGCGCCCTGAAGCTGGGCGAAGTGACCGTGATCGACGCCGACGGCAAGCCGGTGGAGAAGAAGTAAGCGCTAGGGCGGAGCCCACCGCTTGTGCTTAAAGCCCCTCTCCCGTTTACGGGAGAGTTCAGCCCACCGCTTCAGCTTAAGCCCCTCTCCCGCCTGCGGGAGAGGGGTTGGGGTGAGGGCAGCTTTCCGCTGGCAAAGCCCCTTGCCGAGCATGGCTCGGCACTACAGGACGACGTCTCCCAATCCATGGGATCACCATCTGTTCATCCATTCCCGGCACAATCCCTGCTGATCTTCACAAGGAATAGTCCATGCGCGTTCTGCTTCTGTCCGCCCTGATCGCCAGCACCGCCGCCTGCACCTGGGTGCCGATTGAATCCAGCGGCAAGGCCGTACGCGTCCTGCCCGCCGGTCCGGTTGCGCCGGGCTGCGTAGCCAAGGGCGAGATCGTGGTGTCGGTAAAGAGCAAGGTTGGCTTCTACAACCGCAACCCGCTGCGCGTGCAGGAAGAACTGGAAACCCTGGCCCGCAACGAGGCCCCCAGTGCCGGCGCCAATGCCGTACAGGCCAGCGGTCTGCCGGCCGATGGCAGCCAGCGCTTTGCCGCCTTCCAGTGCCCGCCGCGCTGAGTTTCAGGCCGTCTTACGGTCCCGGCGGCTCCATACGCCGGGCCGCTGATTTGTAAAGATGCGGTAAAAAGGCGCAGGCGCTAGAATGGCGACCCCTTCGCCTGAGTCTTGGCGCTTTCTGATGCCTTTTCAAAACGTCTCGATCGCGGGACTGGCGCATATTGATGCGCCGCATACGCTGACCTCAAAGGAAATCAACGAGCGGCTCCAGCCCACGCTGGAACGCCTGGGCATTCGTGCCGACGTGCTTGGCGATATCGCCGGCATCCATGCGCGCCGCCTTTGGGACCAGGGTACACAGGCCTCGGACGCCGCCACCATGGCCGGCCGCAAGGCGCTGGAAGATGCCGGCATCACCGCCGACAAAGTTGGTCTGCTGATCAATACCTCGGTCAGCCGTGATTACCTGGAGCCGTCCACCGCTTCGATCGTGTCCGGCAACCTGGGCATCGGCGAAGCGTGCGTCACCTTCGACATCGCCAATGCCTGTCTTGCCTTCATCAATGGCATGGACATGGCGGCGCTGATGTTGGAGCGCGGCGACATCGACTATGCGTTGATCGTCGACGGCGAGACCTCCAACCTGGTCTATGAGAAGACCCTGGAGCGCATGATGTCCCCGGACATCACCGCCCAGCAGATGCGTGACGAAGTCGCCGCGCTGACCACCGGCTCCGGTGCGGCAGCAATGGTGATGGCGCGCTCGGAGCTGGTGCCGGACGCCCCGCGCTACAAGGGCGGCGTGACCCGTGCGGCCAACCAGTGGAACAAGCTGTGCGTGGGCAACCTGGACCGCATGGTCACCGACACCCGCATGCTGCTGATCGAAGGCATCAAGCTGGCCACCAAGACCTTTGAAGCCACGCGCGAAGCGCTGGGTTGGGCGGTGGAGGAGATCGACCAGTTCGTGATCCACCAGGTCAGCCAGCCGCATACCAATGCCTTCATCAAGGCCTTTGGCATCGACCCGAAGAAGGTGATGACCATCTTTGGCGAGCACGGCAACATCGGCCCGGCTTCGGTACCGATCGTGCTGAGCAAGCTGCGCCAGCTGGGCAAGCTCAAGAAGGGCGACCGTGTCGCACTGATGGGTATTGGTTCTGGCTTGAACTGCACGATGGCTGAGGTGGTCTGGTAAGTTCCGGCCTGGCCGCGAGCTTCCAGAACGCACGCTTTTCCTTCTCCCCTTGCGGGAGAAACAACGGGCCTGCCCCCGCGAAGGCGGGGGTGCCACGAGACAGTTCGGAAGAGGGGGCGCGTGCGCAGCACGCATGCGCCTGGAGTTCGAGCGGTAGTCCACGCTCCTCCGCTCCGACCAACCCTCTCCCCAACCCCTCTCCCGACGGGAGCGGGGCTTAGCAGCCGCAGGTGCAGCCCGATGAACAAACTCCCCGGTTACCCCAGCAAGACCCACCGCTTCGAAGTCCGCCCCGGCTTGTCGATGAACTACATCGATGAAGGCCCGCGCGATGGCGAGGTGGTGGTGATGCTGCACGGCAACCCGTCGTGGAGCTATCTGTGGCGCCACCTGGTCAACGGCCTGAGCGACAAATACCGCTGCATCGTGCCGGACCATATCGGCATGGGCCTGTCCGACAAGCCCGACGACAGCCGCTACGAATACACCCTGCAGTCGCGAGTGGATGATCTGGATGCGCTGCTCAAGCACCTGGGCATCACCGGTCCGGTGACCTTGGCCGTGCACGACTGGGGCGGCATGATCGGCTTCGGCTGGGCGCTGTCGCACCACGATCAGGTCAAGCGCTTGGTAATCACCAATACCGCCTCGTTCCCGTTGCCGCCGGAAAAGCCGATGCCGTGGCAGATCGCCATGGGCCGGCACTGGAAGCTGGGCGAATGGTTCATCCGTACCTTCAACGCGTTCTCCGCCGGTGCCTCATGGCTGGGCGTGAGCCGGCGCATGCCGGCGGATGTGCGTCGCGCCTATGTGTCGCCGTACAACAACTGGCACAACCGCATTTCCACCATCCGCTTCATGCAGGACATCCCGCTGTCGCCGGCCGACAAGGCATGGTCGCTGCTGGAGCGGGCGGCGCAAGCACTCCCATCGTTCGCCGATCGCCCGGTGTACATCGCCTGGGGCCTGCGTGACATCTGCTTCGATCATCACTTCCTGACCGGCTTCCGCAAGGCATTGCCGCAGGCCGAAGTGACCGAGTTCGAAGATGCCAACCACTATGTGTTGGAAGACAAGCACGAAGTGATCGTGCCGGCAGTGCGCGCCTTCCTGGAACGCAATCCGCTGGGGTGAGCCGGGGCTGGTGGCAGCGCGGGCACTTGTAGGAGCGGCGTCAGCCGCGAAGCAAGGGATAGATACGCTACGGCTACCTCTGCATCCTGCAAGCCGCTGCCTGGCGTTTCGCGCAAACCGCGCGCGATGCCTGCTTCTGCCCCCTCCCATGCGCCGAAGGCGGAGGGGAGGGTTGGGGAGGGGTGAGCTTTTGTGGCCTTTCCCATTGCACCAGCTTCGCGGCTGACGCCGCTCCTACAAAAGCCCTGAGCGCGCGCGATGCCTGCTTCTGCTCCCTCCCTTGCGCCGAAGGCGGAGGGGAGGGCTGGGGAGGGGTAGCTTTTGCGGCCGTTCTCTTTGCACCAGCTTCGCGGCCGACGCCGCTCCCACAAAAGCTCTGAGCGCGCGCGATGCCTGCTTCTGCCCCCTCCCTTTGCCGAAGGCAAGGGGAGGGCTGGGGAGGGGGGAGCTTTTGTGGCCTTTCCCATTGCACCAGCTTCGCGGCCGACGCCGCTCCTACAGGCACGCGTGGGTGTGCGAAGCTCTGTGCTTCTTTGCACAGGGAGTGAAGGATGGATTTCGACAGCCTGGACCGTCAGCTGCGTGACAGCGCGCAGGACCTCAGCTTGAGCAACGAGGAACGCTCCGCGCTACGCGAGCTGGGCGTGGAGTTGCCGCCCGACCGCCTGCGCTTCCTGCGCAATCGTGCCTTCGATATCGCCCGCGAGCAGATCAATGCCAATCCGGCTGAAGCGCTGCCGATGCTGAAGTGGGTTGAACAGGTGGTGCGCACCTTGGACGTCAACGCCGGCCCGGTCGAAACCCTGACCAGTACCTATTTCTCGCCGGGCGATGCCTGCATGCAGCGGCTGCGCGCGCTGTGCGCAGGAGCCAAGCAGACACTGGATATCTGTGTGTTCACCATTTCCGATGACCGTCTCAGTGGTGTCATCCTGGACGCGCACAAGCGCGGCGTGGTGGTGCGCATCATCAGTGACAACGACAAGGTCTACGACGATGGGAATGACATCCGTCGTCTGAATGATGCGGATATTCCGGTGCGTGTAGACCATAGCGAGTACCACATGCACCACAAGTTCGCGCTGTTCGACGGCAAGGTGCTGGCCAACGGCAGCTTCAACTGGACGCGCACTGCGACCGAACACAACGATGAGAATCTGGTGGTCAGCAATGACCGCAATCTGGTGCGCAGTTTTGCGCAGCAGTTCGAAGTGTTGTGGGGGCGTTACAAGGCGCTTTGAGGGGCGGGCTTTTGCTTCTTGCCTTTCGCTTCTGACTTTCTGCTTTTATGTCGTTGATTCATTTGCCGTCATTCCCGCGCAGGCGGGAATCGCTCTGGCTCTTGCTTCGGCTTCTGCCTTGGCTTTGCACAGAGCAACGGCGAAAAGCCAAAGCCAAAGCCAAAGCGATTCCCGCCTGCGCGGGAATGACGGCATGAAAACCACCACAACAGCCCAAAGCCCAAAACTACCCCACAACCCTCAAGCCGCGATCGGCGTATTCGGCGGCGAAGCCGGGCTGTTGCCATTGTCGTCCGGATGATCGTCATCATTGTCGGCATCGTCGCGCCAGCGCCAATCGGCCAGAGTCAGAGGCTCCATGCCGTGGGCGATGCGCGCGCGGTCACACTGCGAGCTGGCCTTGCCGTATTCCCAGGAGGCGTCCACCTCGCGGCATACGCTGGGCCGGTTCGGATGGATGGTGCAGCGTGAGTACACGCCGATCTCCGAGTCCAGGGCCACGCAGCGGATCGGGTCCGAGTAGGTGCCCTGCATGCACAACCGGTGCGGATCCAGACGCTGGGTCAGCTGGTGCGGCACGCCGCCTTCGGTGACTTCGTCCGATTCCATCCAGTGGAAGGCAACACGGTATTGGGTGCAGCAGGCGCCGCAGGTCAGGCAGGGATGGGGCATGGGAGACCGGCCTTGGCGGCAGGAATGGGACAAAAGGAAGGTGGGAAATTTTCCACGGTGACGGCTGGCGCGCAAGATTTTTCTGCATTGGCGACAATAGGAAGATGAACGAAACCTGCAATATCGCCGCGCGCCTGCCTGAGCTGGCGCGTGAACGGCCCGACCAGATCGCCATCCGTTGCCCCGGCAAGCCCGCCGCCAATGGCATGGCCGCCTACGACGTGACCCTGGATTACCGCACGCTGGATGCCCGCAGCGACGCCATTGCCGCTGGTTTGGCGGCCAACGGCATCGGCCGCGGCGTGCGCGCGGTGGTGATGGTGCGGCCGGGGCCGGAGTTCTTCCTGCTGATGTTCGCCCTGTTCAAGATCGGCGCGGTGCCGGTGCTGGTCGACCCCGGCATTGATAAGCGCGCGCTGAAGCAGTGTCTGGATGAAGCGCAGCCGCAGGCCTTCATCGGCATCCCCTTGGCGCAATTTGCGCGGGTTCTGCTCGGCTGGGCCAAGGCGGCAAAGCTCAAGGTCACCGTCGGCCGGCGCTGGGCCTGGGGGGGCATTACCTTGGCGAAGATCGAGGCCGACGGCGCCGGTGCGGGCAGTCAGCTGGCCGCCACCGCGCCGGACGATGTGGCCGCGATCCTGTTCACCAGCGGCTCCACCGGCGTGCCCAAGGGTGTGGTCTACCGCCATCGCCACTTCGTCGGCCAGGTGGAACTGCTGCGCAATGCGTTCGGCATGCAGCCCGGTGGCATCGACCTGCCGACTTTCCCGCCATTCGCCCTGTTCGACCCGGCGCTGGGCCTGACTTCGGTGATCCCGGACATGGACCCGACCCGGCCCGGCAGCGCCGATCCACGCAAGCTGCACGACGCCATCGCTCGCTTCGGCGTGACCCAGTTGTTTGGTTCGCCGGCCTTGATGCGGGTACTGGCCGAGCACGGCCAGCCGCTGCCAACGGTGACCCGTGCCACCTCGGCAGGTGCGCCAGTGCCGCCGGAGATCGTGTCCAAAATCCGTTCGCTGATGCCGGAAGACGGCCAGTTCTGGACGCCGTATGGCGCCACCGAATGCCTGCCGGTCGCGGTGATCGAAGGCCGTGAGCTGGTTGATACACGTGAGGCGACCGAGGCCGGTGCTGGCACCTGCGTTGGTCGCGTGGTCGCGCCGAATGTCGTGCGCATCATTGCCATCACCGACGAGCCGATTGCTGACTGGAATGGCGTGCGTGAGTTGCCGGCTGGTGAAGTGGGCGAGATCACCGTGGTCGGCCCGACCACCACCGACAGCTATTTCAATCGACCGCAGGCCACAGCCGCGGCCAAGATCCGCGAAGTACTGGCCGATGGCGGCGAGCGCATCGTGCATCGCATGGGCGATGTGGGTTGGTTCGATGCCGAAGGGCGCCTGTGGTTCTGCGGGCGCAAGACGCATCGTGTCGAGACGGCAGCGGGGCCGCTGTATACCGAGCAGGTGGAGCCGGTGTTCAACACCGTGGCCGGTGTGCGGCGCACGGCTTTGGTGGGTGTTGGTGCGTTGGGCCAGCAGGTGCCGGTGCTGTGTTACGAGCTGTTGCCGGATCAGCACTTCGCTGAAGTCGAAAAGCAGTTGCGGGTCATGGCATTGGGTCATCCGGGTTTTGCCAGCATTGAGTACTTCCTGCGTCATCCGGGCTTCCCGGTGGATATCCGCCACAACGCCAAGATAGGGCGCGAGAAGCTGGCGGTGTGGGCGCAGGCTCAGTTGAGTTGAGCTGGAAGGTTTGAAGCACTAGCAAGAGCAAGAGCACCCCTCCCAACCCTCCCCTTCGCTACGCGAAAGGGAGGGCTAAAGCTTTGCCCCCTCCCTTTGCCGCAGGCAAGAGGAGGGCTGGGGAGGGGGGCTTTGGCTCCCTCCCTTGCGCCGAAGGCGGAGGGGAGGGTTGGGGAGGGGTAAAGCGCAGTGTCGATTGAGTCTAAGGACAGCCCGAATCCAGCTATTCCCTGACAGGCTCCCATCGCTACCAATCGCAGGCTTTCCGTACCAAGAACGGAGAGCCGCAATGGACAAGCTGCGAAGGCGCGCCAGAGCCCTGCGCAACGCACCCACCGATGCCGAAGGCCGCCTGTGGCAGCAACTGCGCCGACGCCAGTTGGCGGGCTATCGCTTCCGCAGACAGATGCCCTTGGCCGGCTATATCGCCGACTTTGTCTGCCTGGAGGCGAAGCTGATCGTCGAGTTGGACGGTGGGCAGCATCTTGAGCAAGTTGCCTATGACCAGCGACGCACCGAAGTGCTGCAGGGCTTGGGCTTCCGGGTGCTGCGCTATTGGAATGACGAGGTGCTGCAGCGGATGCCAGCGGTGTTGGAGGACATTCTGCGGGCCTTGGCGCACAGCGAAGAGCACCCCTCCCAACCCTCCCCTTCGCTACGCGAAAGGGAGGGCTAAGGCTTTGCACCCTCCCTTTGCCGCAGGCAAGGGGAGGGCTGGGGAGGGGTAAAGCTCTCCGCCAACATCCCCGGCAAAGCACCCGCACACCACTACTGCGATACTGACGGACAAATCTCAATGCTTCCGCAGCAGCAGGTCGGCGCGGAAGCCCAGCAGCAGAGCGATCAAACGAATGAAGATTCTGGTTACCGGTGGTGGTGGTTTTCTCGGTCAGGCCTTGTGCCGCGGCCTGGTCGAACGCGGCCATCAGGTGCTGAGCTTCAATCGTGGTCATTACCCGTCTCTGCAGGAGATCGGCGTCGGCCAGATCCGCGGTGACCTGGCCGATGCCAATGCCGTGCATCACGCCGCCGCCAGTGTCGATGCCATCTTCCACAACGCCGCAAAGGCCGGTGCCTGGGGCAGCTACGACAGCTACTTCCAGGCCAATGTGGTCGGCACCCGCAATGTTCTGGCCGCCTGCAAGGCGCATGGCATAGGCCGCTTGGTCTATACCTCCACGCCCAGCGTTACCCACCGTGCCACCCATCCGGTCGAAGGCCTGGGTGCGGATGAAGTGCCTTACGGCGAGGACTTCCAGGCGCCGTATGCCGCCACCAAGACCATCGCCGAGCAGGAAGTGCTGGCCGCCAATGGCGCCGATCTGGCAACCATTGCCCTGCGTCCGCGCTTGATCTGGGGCCCGGGTGACAACCAGCTGGTGCCGCGCTTGGCCGAACGCGCGCGCGCCGGCCGTTTGCGCTTTGTCGGTGATGGCAACAACAAGGTGGATACCACCTTCATCGACAACGCCGCGCAGGCGCACTTCGATGCCTTCGATCATCTGGTAGTGGGGGCGGCCTGCGCTGGCAAGGCGTACTTCATTTCCAACGGCGAACCGCTGCCGATGCGCGAACTGCTCAACCGCCTGCTCGCCGCTGTTGGTGCGCCGGCAGTAGAGAAGTCGATCTCGTTCAAGACCGCGTACCGCATCGGCTCAGTCTGCGAAAAACTGTGGCCGCTGCTGCGTCTGTCCGGCGAACCGCCGATGACACGTTTTCTCGCCGAGCAGCTGTGCACGCCGCATTGGTATTCGATGGAGCCGGCACGTCGCGATTTCGGCTATGTGCCCAAGGTCTCGATCGAAGAAGGTCTGCGCCGGTTGGCGGCCGCTTCCTGAATGGACGGCGGCATCATCATCCGGCGCTAACGTTCCTCTCACCGTATCGCGACCGCCAATTGCCGAGGATGGACCCCTGACTCCAACAGAGGACCCAGCCCATGCTGCATTACGCCGTCGTTTTCTTCGTCATCGCCATCATTGCAGCCGTACTCGGCTTCAGTGGCATTGCCGGTGCGGCCAGCAATATCGCGTGGATCCTGTTCGTCGTCTTCCTGATCCTTGCGGTGGTGTCGATGTTCCGCAAGAAAGGCTGATCATTCCTGACGCCAGAAACAGAACGGCCCGCATCCTCCTGGAGGGTGCGGGCCGCGTCGTTTCAGTAGTTTCGATCAGGCCGAAGTGCTGATCGAGCTACGCAGGCCCTTGTCCGCAGCGTGGCGCTCCAGCGCCAGCTCGATCAGGCGGGTGATCAGCGCGGTATAGCCCAGTCCGCTTGCGCCCCACAGCTTGGGATACATGCTGATCTTGGTGAAGCCGGGCAGGGTGTTCAGTTCATTGATGACGACGTCGCCAGCCTCGGTAAGGAACACGTCCACGCGTGCCATGCCGATGCAGTCCAACGCCTGATAGGCGCGCACGGCGATCTCGCGGATGCGCTGCTGCGCATCGGCAGCGATATCGGCCGGAATCACCGTCTCCGCGCCGCTGGCGCTGATGTACTTGGTGTCGTAGGCGTAGAAGTCGTCATGCACCACCACTTCGCCGCAGACGCTGGCTTCGGGAACGTCATTGCCCAGCACCGCGCATTCGATCTCGCGGCCGACAATCGCCGATTCCACCAGCACCTTGTGGTCGAACGACAGCGCCAATGCCATCGCGGTGGCGAACTCTTCGGCGTTGCGCACCTTGCTCACGCCGACCGAGGAACCCTGATTGGCCGGCTTGACGAACAAGGGCAGGCCGAGCTGTGCGACCAGTGCAGCGTAGTCGGCGCGTGCAGCAGTGACATGGTTGAAGCAGGCAAACGGCGCCACCGCCAAGCCGGCATCGCGCAGCAGGCGCTTGGCCATGTCCTTGTCCATCGCCGCGGCTGCACCCAGCACGCCGGGGCCGGCGAAGGGCAGGTTCAAGGTGCGCAGCAGGCCCTGCAGGGTGCCGTCTTCACCGAGGGTGCCGTGCACGATGGGGAACACCACGTCCAGCTGCGGCACTTCGCGGCCATCGGCAGCCAGCAGCTGGCCGCGCTCGGCGCCGGGCAGTACCGACAGCACCGGGCCGGAGGTATCCAGCGCGATGCGCTTGGGATCATCGGCATTGAGCAGGAAGCCGGCCGCGTCGCACAGGTGCCACAGGCCCTGCTTGTCCACGCCGATCAGGCTGACGTCGAAACGTTCCTTGTCCAGCGCGTCGAAGATGTTCTTCGCCGACTGCAGCGAGACCTCGTGCTCGGCCGAACGACCGCCGAAGATGATGCCAACCCGGGTCTTGCCCATTGCCTGTGTGCTCCTGACGCTGTGTTTGGTGGTGTCTGCATAGCATGAACTCAAACGCCGCGATTCGGGAATAGGGTTTGGTGGTTGCTTTAAAGCGGGAACGGGCGGTAGGGATTCGCAATGTATTGATCGCGGCGACCAGCTGGCGAGGCTTGCCGCCGAAAGCGCGGATTCACGCGCAAGGCGCCGCTACATGAACAAATCCTGTGCTGGCGAGGCATCAGCTCCCCGCCGGCATCCAATCTCCAATCCCGCCCCTCCGGTAGAATGCCCGCATGCCTGCATCCCCCCTCAAAATGATCAAGCCGCTGGCCGGCCGTGCGCTGGAAGTGGCCTTGAACCGCGCGCTGGCGCTGGACCCGGATACCCGCACCGCGCTGGCCTCGCTGGATGGCCAACGCATCGCCCTGACCCTGGAGTCGCCATCGCTGGCGATGCAGATCGGGGTCGCCGGTGAACGCCTGACCGTGGGCCCGGTCGATCCCTCGTTGGAGCCCGACCTGGCCGTGCGCAGCACGCTGGGCGGGGTGCTGGCGCAGCTGCCCTTCCTCGCCAATGCACGGCGCGGCAACAGCGCGCCGGCTGGGCGGGTCAAGGTCTCCGGCGATGCCGAGCTGGCGCGCCGCCTGCAGCAGCTGGCCACCCGTTTTGATCCGGATTGGCAGCAGCCTTTTGTCAAAGCCTTTGGCGAGATCCTCGGCGTGCAGATCGCGCAGACCCTGCGTGCAGCCTTGCTGCAGGCCAGGCGCAGCGCCAAGGATCTGGCCGAGACCGCCGCCGAATACGTTACCGAGGAGTCGCGTGATGTCGTTGCCCGTGCCGAGCTGGATGCCTTCCATGATGATGTGGACGTGATCCGCGATGACGTCGAACGCATGGCCGCGCGCATCGCGCGCCTGCGTCAGCGCGCCGGAGGTGCCGCATGAAGGCCACCCGCGCCATGTTCCGTGCCAGCCGTATCGGCCGGGTGATTTTGCGTTACCGCCTGGATGACCTGCTCGATGGCACCCCGGTCGAGCGTTGGCTGAGCGTTGCCAAGCCGTTCGTACCGCGTGCAAGCGCCGATATCGCCTCGCAGTCGCGCGGTGCGCGTCTGCGCCTTGCGCTGCAGGAGCTGGGCCCGATCTTCGTCAAGTTCGGCCAGATCCTGTCCACCCGCCGCGATCTGGTGCCGCCGGATGTCGCCGCCGAGCTGACCTTGCTGCAGGACCGGGTCAAGCCGTTCGACGGCGAGCGCGCGCTGCAGATCGTCGAGCAGGCGTTGGGTCTGCCGATTACCGAAGCCTTCGCCAGCTTCGACACCACGCCGCTGGCCTCGGCCTCGATCGCGCAGGTGCATGCAGCAACGCTGGACGATGGTCGCCAGGTCGTCGTCAAGGTGCTGCGCCCGGATATCGAGAAACAGATCGCCGGTGACATCGCCCTGCTCAAGTCGCTGGCCGCATTGGTCGAGCGCACCCATCCGCGTGCCGACAAGATCCGCCCGCGCGAAGTGGTGGCCGAGATCGAAACCACCTTGGCCGCCGAGTTGGACCTGCAGCGCGAAGGCGCCAACGCCAGCGTGCTGCGCCGCTTCTGGGAAAACTCGGACGACCTGTACGTCCCGGAAGTGATCTGGAGCCACACCGCCGAGCGCGCGCTGACGTTGGAGCGGGTCTGGGGTATTCCTTCGGACGATATCGCCGCGCTGGACAAGGCCGGCATCGACCGCAAGGCGCTGGCCGCCAAGGGCGTGCGCGTGTTCTACACGCAGGTGTTCCGCGACAACTTCTTCCACGCCGATGCGCACGCCGGCAACATCTGGGTCGACATCGATCCGGCGCGCCGCGACAACCCGCGCTTCATCGCGCTGGACTTCGGCATCATGGGCCAGCTGTCGGAAGAGGATCAGTTCTACCTCGCCGAAAACTTCATGGCCATCTTCAACCGTGATTACCGCCGCATCGCCGAGCTGCACCTGCAGGCGCAGTGGATGCCGAACACGGTGCGCATCGACGAGCTGGAAGCAGCCGTGCGTGCGGTCTGCGAACCGTACTTCACCCGCCCGCTGTCGCAGATCTCGCTGGCCGAAGTGCTGATGAAATTGTTCCGCACCGCTCAGCGTTATCAGCTGACCCTGCAGCCGCAGCTGATCCTGCTGCAGAAGACGCTGTTGAACATCGAAGGCGTGGGCCGCCAGCTCGACCCCAACCTGGACATCTGGGAAGTGGCCAAGCCGGTGCTGGAGCGCATCCTGCGCGAGCGTTACAGCCCACGCCGCGCGCTGAAGGAGCTGCGCAAGCGCCTGCCAGAAATCATGACCCAGGCCCCCGACATGCCGGCCTTGCTGCACAGCTGGCTGCGCCAGCAGGTGGAAGGCAAGCATGAGCTGGCGATGCGCTCGCAGGACATCGTCAACCTCGAAGGCACGCTGCAGCGCATGCAGCGGCGCGTGGTTACTGCAGTTGCCGGTGTCGGTTTGATGGTGGTGTCGGCGCTGTTGTACGGCCTGCAAGCAGGCGGTCCTCAGTTCGCCTCGGTACCGCTGTGGTCGTGGGTGACGGGAGCAGTTGGTGCGATAGCGTTGGCTTCGGCGTGGTTGCGTCGATGAGTGATGTTGTCGATGAAGCCGTGGAAGCGCCGGTTGTTTTTGAACCGCTGCCGCTGCTGTACGAAGACCAGTGGCTGGCGGTGGTCAACAAGCCAGCGGGTTTGATGGTCCACGACAGCAAGCTGGCGCGTGGCGAAGATGACTTCCTTGCTGATCGCTTGCGCGAGCAGTTGGGCAAACCAATTTTTCTGATTCATCGCTTGGATCGCGCCACCAGCGGCTGCCTGCTGTTGGCCTTCGATCGCGAAAGCGCCAGCGTGCTGGGCAAGACATTGATGGGCGGCGAAGTGGAGAAGGATTACCTGGCGGTGTGTCGTGGTTGGCCGGCGGAGGATGCGTTCACCGTCGATCACGATCTGGATGGCGGCCCCGGCAAGCCGGTAAAGAAGCAGGCCATCACTCATTTCCAGAAACTGCTGGAAGGCGAGTTGCCGATTCCGTCGGCGGGCTTCCCGACCTCGCGTTATGCGCTGCTGCGTTGCCAGCCGCAGACCGGACGTTTCCGGCAGATCCGCCGGCACCTCAAGCACATGTTCCACCACATGATCGGCGACACCAGCCACGGCGATGGCCGGCACAACCGCACGTTCCGCATGCAGGGCGTGCACCGCATGCTGCTGCACGCCGAGCGTCTGGCCTTCCCGCATCCGCAGGATGGCCGCCGCATCGAGGTGCGCGCACCACTGGACCGCGAGTTCCAGAAGGCAATGGACCTGTTCAACTGGAAGCTACCAGCCTGAGGTAGTGACGAGCCATGCTCGGCAGGGGTTTTCCCAGCGAAAAACCACCCCTCCCCAACCCTCCCCTTGGCTTCGCCAAAGGGAGGGGGTGCAGTGCCGAGTCATGCTCGGCAGCAGCTTTCCCAGCGAAAAACCACCCCTCCCCAACCTTCCCCTTGGCTTCGCCAAAGGGAGGAGGCGTAGTGCCGAGCCATGCTCGGCAGGGGCTTTCCCGGGAACCCATCAACACTTGCGGGATTGTGGGAGCGGCATAAGCCGCGAAGCCCGCAAACCATCAGATTGCGGGAATGCCGGTGATTGCAACATTGGCAGCTTCGCGGCTTATGCCGCTCCTACAAAAACAGAGCAGCTTTACCGGTAAGGCCCCGTTGCCGAGCATGGCTCGGCACTACAGTTGGGTGCTTACTGGACTTCGCTGTTGATCTTTTCCAGATCTTTCTGCAGGTCTGCCATCAGCGGGGTCATCTTCTGCTGGATGGCGACCATCAGGTTCTGCATCAGCGCCGGGGTTTTGTCGAGCAGGCTCTGGCCGGCCGGACTCTCGTAGAACTCGGCCATCGCCAGTACGTCTTCCTTCGAGAACGATTGCTTGTACAGATCCACATACATCGGCCGCATCTGCGACCAGGCCAAGGCCTGACGCAAGGTCTGCGAGGTGCGCTGCTGGATGCGTTGCAGCCCCGCCTTCTGCTCCGGGGTCAGCGGTTGCTTCTGGGCGATCTCGGCAAACTGCTGTGCTTGCATCGCTTCCATCTGCGGCAGCATCGCGTCGAGCATGTTCTGGGCGCGGGATGCCGCCAGCAGGCGGTTGACGTCGGCATCGGTGGCGGGCGCTGCCCAGGCCGGTGCGATGCCGGCAAGCAGCAGGCTGGCGGCGACCAGCAAGGGAGCGCAACGGGTGCGGAGAGTTTGGCGGCAACGCTGCATGGATCGTCCTTGTGATGGGCAGGCTTCGAGCATAACCGGGGCACCGCCGTGGCCGAAGTCAGTTTTTTTGAATCTTCACTTGGCTGTGGTGTGGCGAGGAGCACAGTTTGCGGTGTAATAAATCACTGTTTTTAATGAAATATTTACATTAATAGGAGTGCTGCTAGCATAATCGCGTTACAGAAAACCTACTGAAATTGCGAAAAATAGAGACGTGAGTCACGTTTCTATCTATGCTTGGCACCAGGAGCTGTACCCAGGGGGGGTACGTGGCCTCGCAAGCCACCTGCCCGCAACAAGTAGGAACCGCGATGGACAGTCTGTTCGAGGGGCCGACCGTACTCGTGGTGGCCAGTTGGGTGGCTATTCTCACCCTGCTGTTGGCCACTGTATTGCTGTTGATCATCGTTTTTCTGCGGGTACGGGCGCAGCGCCGTGAAAAGCGCGACATCCTGGCTCGGCAGTATTGGAACGATGTTCTGCAGCGCGAACTTGCCGGCGAAACCGTGCCGGTGCACCGATTGCAACGCGATGAGGTCATAGGCTTCATCGAAGCCTGGAACAGCGTCTGCGAGAGCCTGCCGGAAGCGTCGGTACGGCGGCTGGCGCCGCTGGGTCATCGCGTCGGTCTGGAGGACGCGGCGCAACGCATGTTGCGCGGCAGCTACCACGACCGCGCCATGACCATCATTGCCTTGGGCCATCTGCGCGACCGGCATCTATACGACCTGCTGGCCAAATTCCTCAACGACCGCAGCCCCATCGTCTCGCTGTGCGCAGCGCGTGCATTGGCGCAGGTGGATCCACCGCGTGCCATGTCCGCCTTTGTGCCGATGATTACCGAGCGCGAAGATTGGGTGCCAGGCAGCGTGGCGCGGATCCTGGCCGAGAACGAGGACGGCAGCGCCGCCCGCGAGATCAGCAACGCGCTGTTACGCGCCAATGCCGATTCCACCGTGAAGCTGGTCCGCTTCCTTGCCGATATCGATCCGCAGCGTGCAGCGGTGGTGGTGCGGCAATTGCTGGAAGGGCATGTGGATGACCACATCATCTCGGTGTGCCTGCAGTTGATCAGCGATCGCCAGGATCGCGAGCGGGTGATTGGTTTCCTCACGGCATCGCGTTGGCATGTGCGCATGCATGCGGCGGCGGCGCTGGGACGCATCGGCGAACGCAGTGATGCGACACGACTGGAAGGCCTGCTTTCGGACAGCGTCTGGTGGGTGCGCTACCGCACCGCGCAGGCCTTGTTCGGCTTGCCGGGCATGGGGGCCGATGCCCTGCGTGAGGTGCAGTCGCGGCAGAGTGATGGCTATGGGCGCGACATCATCGAACAGGTGCTGTCCGAGAACGCGATGAGGAGTGCGACATGAACGCTTATTGGCAGATGCTGGTGAGCTACGTGCAGCAGATTCCCTGGGTGAGTATCGCCGACTCGCTGCAGTGGTTCTTCATGGCCTATTTTGTCGCGATCAACCTGGCCTACCTGCTGCTGAATTACATTTCGGCCTACCAGATCGTGCGCTACATGCGCGAGTACCGGGCCAACTATTTGCCGGCTGGTCTGCGCGATTACCAGCCGCCGGTGAGCATCATCCTGCCCGCCTACAACGAAGAAACCTCGGTGGTTTCCTCGGTGCGCTCGCTGCTCAAGACCAGCTACCCGGCGTTCGAGATCGTGGTCGTCAACGACGGCTCCAGCGACCGTACCCGCGATGCACTGATCGAGGCGTTTGGACTGGTGCGGGTGCCCGAGGCCTATCGCACCCGCCTGCAGACCGAGCCGGTGCACGGGGTATATGCCTCGGCAAGTTGTCCGCGCGTGCGCATGGTCGACAAGGCCAATGGCGGCAAGGCCGATGCGATCAATGCTGGTATCAACTGCGTGCGCTATCCGCTGTTCTGCGTGGTCGATGCCGACAGCATCCTGCAGCCGGAAAGCCTGTCGCGGGTGGTACGGCCGTTCCTGGAAGACAGCCGTGTGGTCGCCAGCGGTGGCGTGGTGCGTGTGCTCAATGGCTGCACGGTGCGCGACGGCATGCTCGACAAGATCGGCCTGCCCAACCGTTGGCTGCCCAGTTTCCAGTTGGTGGAGTACCTGCGTGCGTTCCTGTTCGGGCGCATGGGCTGGTCGCCGATGAACGCGCTGCTGATCATCTCCGGTGCCTTCGGTGTGTTCTACAAGGAGCGGGTGATCGCCATCGGCGGCTACCGGACCGACACCGTCGGCGAGGACATGGATCTGGTGATCCGCCTGCACCGCAATCTGCGCGAAGAAAAACGCGACTACCGCATCGTGTTCGTACCTGATCCAGTGTGCTGGACCGAGGCGCCCACTGATCTGGCATCACTGCGTAACCAGCGCATGCGCTGGCAGCGCGGTCTGGCCGAAAGCCTGTGGACCAATATCGGCATGTTGTTCAATCGCCGTAGCGGTGCAGCGGGTTGGGTCGCGTTCCCGTTCATGCTGTTCTTCGAGTTTCTCGGCCCGATCATCGAGGTGGTGGGCTATGTCTCGATGATCGTGCTGGCCCTGTGCGGGCTGGTGCAGCTGGACGTGTTCCTGATCTTCCTTGCCGCAGCAGTCGGCATGGGCATCCTGCTCTCGGTCAACGCGATGCTGCTGGAGGAACTTTCTTTCGGCCTGTACTCGCGGCCAATGCAGCAGCTGCGTTTGTTCGTGGTGGCGATCCTGGAGAACTTCGGCTATCGCCAGCTGAACTCCATCTGGCGTTTCTCGGCCACCATCCGCTGGATGTTCACCCGTCGCAAGCGGCATAGCTGGGGGCGCATCAGCCGTGATGGCTCCTGGCAGCAGAGCCAAAAAGAAGAAGTACCGATGGCGGTGGCAGTGGCATCGTCGGTGATCAGCGAATCGAGTATCAACAAATGATTTCCAGGAACCGTTCCATGACCCAGCACCATTCCCTTCGTGCTCCTCGCCATGTGCTGTCGCGTTGCCTGTTGCTCGCGTTGGCCGCTGCGCCTTTGTTGGCGTTCGCCCAGGAAGCGCCGGACAGCGTAACCCTGCAGCTGCAGCAGATCCGTGAGCAGTCCGACGCCAACAATCGAGCAGCAACGATTGCCCGCTACAGCGCACTGCTGGCTGAGCATCCTGGCAATGGCGATGTGCTGTTGGCGCGTGGCCGCACCTACGCCTGGGACGGCCAGTACGCTGCCGCCGAGGCCGATCTGCAGCAGGTGGTGAAAAACAGCCCGACCTATGCCGATGCCTGGTCGGCACTGGGCGATATGTACCGTTGGAGTGACCGCCCGCAGCAGGCCGCAGATGCTTACTCGCGCTGGGTTGAGCTGGCGCCGCAGGACCCGGCCGCGCGCATCGCACGTGGCCGTGAACTGCGTGCGCTGGGCCAGACCGCTGCAGCGCGTGCCGATTTCGACGCCGCCGCCACGCTGGGCGCGGATCCAAAGGAAATCGCCGATCTTCGCCTGAGCCTGTTGCCGCGCATGGCCAACCCGGATGCGGTGGCGGCCGATGGCTACCGTTGGGGTGCAAGCCTTGGTTGGGATCACACCCGCTTCAGCGGTGACCGCCAGAGCTGGAACGACAACGACCTGACCCTGCGGCGCTACTTCCCGCGCGGCTCGCTGGGTCTGGAACTGCTGCGCGCCGATCACTTCAACACGTCGGACACCGCTTGGGCGCTGGACGGCTACGCACCGCTATGGTCGCGCGCCTATGCGAACCTGCGTTACCAGCGTGGCCCGTCCAGCGGTGTGCTGCCCAAGCAGAGCTGGCGCGTGGAAGTGTTCCAGGGCGTGGGCAATGGCTGGGAACTGTCGGCCAGCGTCGACCAGTTGCGCTTCTCCGACACCACCGAGTTCTACGGCGTCGGCGTCGGCCGCTACGTCGGAAACTGGTATGGACGCTACAAACTGCAGCACGTGCCGGGTGTCGGTTCGGGCAGCTGGAGCCATCGCGTGTTGCTGCGCAATTACTACAAGGGCGATGCCGACGATTATCTGGAAGTCAGCGTCAGCAGCGGCCGCAGCACCGACCTGGATCGCTTCGGCGGCGTGGTGCGTGACAACAACGCCGCCATTGGCGTTGCGTGGCGGCATCAGGTCACACCCAACTGGGGCTTCAAGCTGGGCGCCGGTTATGCCGACGACGACAGCGGCTTCGATGAGCAGCGCCTGTCCGGTTCCATCTATACGCGCTGGTAAGGGAGCAGCTGACGATGATTTCAACGCATGACGGCGGCGCCTGGGCGCGCTTCTCTTCGGCATTCCCGGTGCTGCTGCTTGCGCAGGCGGTGCTGGTCACAATGGCGGTCAGCAATGGTGTTGCAGGTGCCGGCGGCAGCTTGCAGACCAGCGCAATTGTCGGCATTGCCGGAGCCCAGGCCCTGCTGATGCTGCTGCGCTCGGTGCCGATCCTGGTGTTGCTGTCGCTGCCCATGCTGGCAATCAAGCGGGCCTTGCCGCGCTACATTGCCTTGGGCGTGCTGTGGTCGCTGTTCATTGTGGTGCAGGTGTTGCTCGACCAGTATTTCCAGGTCGCGCATGTGCCGCTGGGGGCGGATCTGTTCGGCTACAGCCTTGCCGAGATCCGCACCACGCTGGCTGATGGCGCACCGCTTGGTCTGCGCGGGGTGCTGGCGATGGCCTTGCCGCTGCTGGTGTTGTGGCTGGGCCTGCTATGGCTGGCGCGGCGTGATGCACGCGGCTCCACGGTGTGGAGCACGGTGTTGCTGGTGGCCGGTGGCCTCGCTTGGATCCTGCCGCTGCCCAGTGGTGCGGTGGCCTTGAAGGACGTTGCCTCGCGCGATCTGGCCTGCAACAAGCTGGCCTGGTTCAGTGGCGATGTATGGCGCTGGTTCAAGGGCGAGTCGGATGTGGCGGTCGTTCCCAGCGCCGTCGCCAGCGATGAAGCCCCGCTGGATCCGAACTACCCGTTCCTGCACCCGGAGCAGACCCCGGATGCCTTGGGCCCCAATTTCTCGCCGACCAGCGATGGCCGACCGCCGAATGTCGTGTTGATCGTGGTCGAAGGCCTGGGCCGCTCGTTCTCCGGTCCGCAGGCATCGCTGGGCAGCTTCACTCCGTTCCTCGATGAGCTGGCCGGGCGCAGCCTGTACTTCGATAACTTCCTCGCCAACCAGGGCCGCACCTTCGGTGTGCTGCCGACCCTGATTGGTTCGGCACCGTTTGCCGACGAGGGCTTTACCGGCCTTGGTGATCGCATGCCGGCGCATCCCGGTTTGTTCAGCGTGCTGCGCCAGCAGGGCTATAACACCGCCTTCTACAACGGCACCGACACCAACTTCGACAACGAGCGCGCTTACATGCAGGGCCAGCAGGTGCAGACGCTGGTCGACATGAACAATTTCGGTGATGGCTATCAACGCAATCCGTTCAGTGCCTGGGGGTACCCGGACAAGGAACTGATCTCGCGCGTGCTGGCCGAAAACGACAAAGTGCAGGCGCCGTTCCTGACCGCGATCCAGACCATCTCGATGCACACCAGCTACGAGTTCCCGGATCAGGATGTGTACCGCAAGCAGTTCGAACAGCGCTTGCAGCAGCTGCAGGTGCCCGAGGCCGAGCGCGCCAGCTATCGCGCCAGCACTGATATCTACGCCACCATCCTGTACACCGACGAGCAGCTGCGCCGCTACTTCGCCTCGGTGGAAACGACTCCGTGGTATGCCAACACCATCTTCGTCATCACCGGCGACCACCGCTTGCCGGAGATTCCGATGGGCGAGCATGTGGACCGTTACCACGTGCCCTTGATCGTGTTCTCGCCGCTGCTCAAGCAGCCCAAGCGCATCCGCGCAGTGTCCTCGCAGCTGGACGTGACGCCGTCGCTGATCGCACTGCTGTCCAATACCTATGGCTTGAAGCGCCCGGCGCAGACGCCGTGGCTGGGCACCGGCCTGGACATGGCCGAGAGCTTCCGCAGCAATAAACAGTTCCCCTTGAAGCAGACCAAGACCAGCGCGCCGGAATACCTGGCCGGGCGTTGGTGGCTGCATGACGGCAAGTTGTATGAACTGCAGGACGGCATGCACCTGGCCGAAACCGATGACGCCAGCGTGCGTGCCTGGGCCCTGCAGCGGCTGCAGCGTTACACCCAGGCCAATGCGATTTTCATGCAGAAGAACGCGCTGACGCCGGAAGGTGCGACGCCGAAGCTGGTCGCGTACAGCGCGCCTGCGGCTGCTGCCGAAGTGGCTGCGGCACCGGTGGCGCACGGCTTGTCGCTGGCCTCGGCTGAGGTTGCCGCCGTAGCCGATGGCGTACAGCTGACGGCGGTGTTCAGTAGCGGCGACCCAAAGCCCAGCCGGGTGTTCGTGCCGCTGGCGGTGATGTCCAGCGAGGACGGCCGCGAGCTGCAGGAAGTGTATGGGCAGGCCATGCAGCTGCCGCCGGGCGGCAGCCAGCAGGTGCAGTTGCAGCTGCGCCTGCCGCAGGACTGTGGTGGCCGTTGCTATGTGTCGGTGTTCCCATCCGATCCTGACAATGGCAAGGCAGTTGGGCAGGGCCGCTACCGCCTGCCGGTGGATGCCGCAGCAAGCGTGGAGAAATCGCAATGAGCCGGATGTTCGGCCTTGGCCTGTTGGCCGCGTTGTTTGTAGCGCCAATGGCGCAGGCGGCAGCAGCCAGTCGCGCGATCTGGACCTGGGAAGCCGAGTCGTACGCGATGATCGAGGACCCGGTGGTTGCCGATGAGGCGGTGGCGTATCTGAAGTCGCAGCGCATCGACACCGTGTATCTGTATGCCGACGCCTACAAGGACCGCAACCTCATCGTCGAGAAGCCGGAGCTGTACCGCGCCTTCATCGAGCGCCTGCACGGCAAGAACATGAAGGTCTACGCCTTGCTGGGTTCCTGGTACCTGAGCACGCAGAAGTACGTATTGCCGGAGCACCGCAAGGAGGCCGAGGCGATGTTCCGCCGGGTGGTGGACTACAACGCCTCGGTGCCGGAAGCTGCGCGCTTTGATGGCGCGAATCTGGACATCGAGCCGCATATCCTCGACGAGTGGGACGACGACACGCGTGCGGACCTGCTGATTGGTTTCCTGGACATGAGCGCGGCGGTGATGCGCATCAAGCAGGAGAGCGGCGCCACCTTGGCGGTTGGCCCGGCGATTCCGTTCTGGCTGGATGGCATCGAGGTGGACTGGAATGGTCGCCATCGCCCGGTCAGCGAGCACACCATCAAGATCTACGACTACGTCGCCTTGATGGACTACCGCGACAAGGCCGAGGGCAGGGACAGCATCCTGTCGCACGCCGCCAGTGAGATCGCCTATGCCAACGAAGTCGGCAAGAAGGTGGTGATCGGGCTGGAGGTCTCGTCCAACGACATCGACAAGGTCACCTTCCATGAAGAAGGGCCCAAGGTGTTCGAGCAGGAAGTGCGCAAGGTGGAGCGTGCGCTGCGCAACGAGCCCTCGTTTGACGGCTTCGCGATCCATCACTACCGCGCCTACCGGCGCTGGGCGGGGCAGTACTGGGAGTGATGAATGGAACCCTCCCTTTTGCGCAGGCTGTGCTCCCTCCCTTTTGCGAAGCAAAGGGGAGGGTTGGGGAGGGGTGCTTCTAAAGTCCCTGGCGCCCAGCAAAGCTCAACCCACTAGCTGCTGTACTCAGAACCAGCGCAGGCACTCAAAGTCAGCCGCGAAAGGCACCCCTCCCCAACCCTCCCCTGCGCTGCGCGCAAGGGAGGGGGCAACAGCGGCGCCTTGTCGGGGAGGCAGCTAAAACCGCAACAGCCCTTACAATGCGCCGATGGCGACGGAGCAGATTGAAATCTCGGAACAGTTGGCGATACCGGAAACGGAGATCGTCGAGCGTTTCGTGCGCGCGTCCGGCGCCGGTGGGCAGAACGTCAACAAGGTCTCCACCGCAGTGGAACTGCGTTTCGACATCGCCGGTTCGCCGTCCCTGCCTGAACCCCTGCGCGAGCGCCTGCTCGCCCGCCGCGACCGCCGGGTGACCAGCGAAGGCGTGCTGGTGATCGACGCGCAGCGTTTCCGCACCCAGGACCGCAACCGCCAGGATGCGCGCGAACGTCTTGCCAGCTTCATCCAGGCCAGCCTGAGCGTGCCCAAGCCACGGGTGGCGACCAAGCCCTCGTACGGCTCCAAGCTGCGCCGGTTGGATCAGAAAAAGGAACGCGCGCAGGTCAAGCGCGGCCGTTCCACACGTAATTGGGAGTAGTGCTTGAGCAACACACCGCCGACCATTCCGGCTATTCCCGCTGCCATGCCGCAGCGCAAGGGCGCCGCCTTCAGCCGTTGGCTGGGCCGCAGCGTGCTGCGCCTGGGTGGCTGGCAGATCCGTGGACCCATCCCGGACCTGGCCAAGGCAGTGGTGATCGCCGCACCGCATTCGTCCAACTGGGATGGCCTGTGGGGCCTGGCGGCAAAGATGGCGCTGGGTCTGGAAGCGCGCATCCTCGGCAAGGACAAGCTGTTCTGGTGGCCCTTGAGCGTGGTGCTGCGGCGGATGGGCGTGGTGCCGTTGGATCGCAGTTCGCCGCAGGGCACGGTCGGTCAGGCGGTGGCGATGATCCGCGACAGCGAGCAGATCTGGTATGCGCTGGCGCCGGAAGGCACGCGCAAGCAGGTGACTGAATGGAAGGGCGGTTTCCTGAAGATCGCGCGCATGGCCGATGTGCCGGTCATCCCTACGTATTTCCATTATCCGGAGCGGGTGATCGGCTTCGGCCCGGTGTTCCACACCAGCGGTGACGACGTGGCCGACATGGCCGCCATCCGCCAGTGGTACCGGCAGTGGCAGGGCAAGAACCACAGCTCCAGCTGAGCGCCCAGCCGACATATCCGGCGCCGGCCGGCGCCACCATCGGCACATGTTGCCAACGCGGGAACGGAGTAGGGTAAAGGGCTGTTCGAAGCCCGTTCCCAAGGAGCCGTTTCATGTCGCGTACCGTTGTTCTGGCCGCCGCCATCAGCCTTGCGCTGGCCGCCTGTTCTGGCAAGGAGTCCACTGCCCCCGTGACCGCCAATGCACCTGCGGAGGCCGCCAAGCCGGGCGATGCCTCCACCAACCCGTTCATGACTGTCAGCTCGCTGCCGTTCCAGGCGCCGGCCTTCGACAAGATCAAGGACAGCGATTACCTGCCGGCCTTCGAAGAAGGCATGCGCCAGCAGCTGGCGGAGATCAAGCAGATCACCGACAACACCCAGCCGGCCACCTTCGACAACACCTTGCTGCCGATGGAAAAATCCGGCGCCATCCTGGACCGCGTCAGCCGCGTGTTCTTCAGTGTGGTGCAGGCCGATACCAACCCGGAGCGGCAGAAGATCCAGGAAGACGTGGTGCCCAAGCTGGCCGCGCACAGCGATGCCATCCGCCTGGATGCCAAGCTGTTCGAGCGCATCAAGGCCATCTATGACGCGCGTGCCGAAGCCGGGCTTGATGCCGAGCAGCTGCGCGTGGTCGAGGAAACCTATAAGGGCTTCGTCAAGGCCGGTGCCGAGCTCAGCGATACCGACAAGGAAACGCTGAAGCAGTACAACGCCGAAGAAGCCACCCTGTCCAACGACTTCCACAACAAGCTGGTCGCGGCCACCGCCGCCGGCGCGGTGGTCATCGATGACAAGGCGCAGCTGGCCGGCCTGTCCGATGGCGACATCGCCGCCGCCGAAGACGCTGCCAAGGGGCGCAAGCTGGACGGCAAGTGGGTGCTGAGCCTGCAGAACACCACCCAGCAGCCGGCACTCGGCTCGCTGCAGGACCGCGAGGTGCGCGCCAAGGTATTGCAGGCCTCGGAAACCCGCACCGAGCACGGTGATGCCAACGACACCCGCGCCATCATCCAGCGCCTGGCCCAGTTGCGTGCGGCCAAGGCCAAGTTGCTCGGCTTCCCGAACTACGCTGCCTACAACCTCACCGACCAGATGGCGCAGACCCCGGCCAACGCGCTCAAGCTGCTGACCGACACCGTGCCGGCGGCCACCGCCAAGGCACGCGGCGAGCTGGCCGAGATCCAGAAGGTGATCGACGCACAACATGCTGCTTCAAAGACCGGCGGCTTCAAGGCCAGCGCATCGGATTGGGACTTCTACGCCGAGCAGGTGCGCAAGGCCAAGTACGACCTGGACGAGTCGCAGATCAAGCCCTACTTCGAGATGGACAACGTGCTGCAGAACGGCGTCTTCTACGCCGCCAACCAGCTCTACGGCCTGACCTTCAAGGAGCGCAAGGACCTGCCGGTGTATCACCCGGACGTGCGCGTATTTGAAGTCACCGACGCCAACGGTCAGCCGCTGGCGCTGTTCTACGCCGACTTCTTCAAGCGCGACAGCAAGTCCGGTGGCGCCTGGATGGACGTGTTCGTCGAACAGGACGGCCTGACCGGCACCAAGCCGGTGGTCTACAACGTCAGCAACTTCACCAAGCCTGCCGCCGGCCAGCCCGCGCTGCTGAGCTGGGACGACGTGACCACCATGTTCCACGAGTTCGGCCACGCCCTGCATGGCATGTTCTCCAACACCAAGTACCCGAGCGTGGCCGGCACTGGCGTGCCGCGTGACTTCGTCGAGTTCCCGTCGCAGTTCAACGAGCACTGGGCTTCGGACCCGAAGGTGTTCGCCAACTACGCCAAGCACTACCAGACCAAGGCAGCGATGCCGCAGGATCTGGTCGACAAGATCGCCAAGGCCAAGACCTTCAACCAGGGCTATATGACCACCGAATACCTGTCGGCGGCGCTGCTGGATCTGGCCTGGCATACGCAGGGCGCTGACGCACCGCTGCAGGACGTGGACAAGTTCGAAGCCGATGCGCTGAAGCGCTACAAGGTGGACCTGGCCCAGGTGCCGCCGCGTTACCGCAGCAGCTACTTCGACCATATCTGGGGTGGCGGTTACTCGGCCGGTTACTACGCCTACTTCTGGGCGGAGATGATCGACCATGACGCCTTCGAGTGGTTCAAGGAAAACGGCGGCCTGACCCGTGAGAACGGCCAAGTCTTCCGCGACAAGATCCTGTCGATCGGCAATACCCGTGACCTGGCAACGGCCTATCGCGATTTCCGCGGCAAGGACCCGAGCGTCGAGCCGCTGCTGCACAACCGCGGTTTGAAGTAAGCGCGCTTGAAACAAGCGCTCGCGATTGTGAGCGTGTGAAACGACGAACGGCAGGGGAAACCCTGCCGTTCGTGTTTGTGCGCGTGCTGTGCTGCAAGTTGCAGCGCGCTGGCTTTACTCGCAACGCACCTTGGTGATGACGTTGTTGGCATCGGTGTAGACGCGCAGGCGATCCTGGCGGATATCGCGGGAGACGATGGTGGTCGGGCTGATCGGATTGACCAGGCCTGCACCGCTCTCCGTCTTCAGGCGACGCACGGTGGCTTCGTCATTGACCGTGCCTACGGCCCATTGCACGGCTGCATCACTGCAGCGGCCGAAGTTTGGGTCGTCGCTGACCGGCGGTGCACTCAGGCAACCGCTCAGGGCGATGCTCAACAGGCCGCCGACCAGCAAGGGGCGGAGGATGGCGGCGGTGTGATGCAGTGTGATGTGAGGCATGGGGCAGTTCCTCCGTTCGAATATGTGCGGAGCATAGCAGCGCTCAATTGTCTGATTGCTGTTTTTCAGGACTGCCAACCCTGTCGCGATAGGACAATGAATGGCTGCTAGGATCAATCTGATTGAATCACTGACCTGATCAAGCCAAGGAAGCTCGCCCCATGAAATCAGCCAAGCGATCCATTATTGCTGCCTGTGCCACCGTACTGTTTGGCATGGCCGGCATGCAGCAGCAAGCCGATGCCTGCACCCGTTTTGTCTATCACGGCGCTGGCAACGAGATATTCACCGGTCGTTCGATGGACTACAAGATCGACACCGGCACGCATCTGTGGATGTTCCCACGCGGCATGCAGCGCACTGGCGAGACCGGCCCGGACACGCTGAAGTGGACCTCGCGCTACGGCAGCGTCATTGCCAGCGCCTACGACATCTCCACCACCGACGGCATGAACGAAGCCGGCCTGGTCGCCAACCTGCTGTGGTTGGCCGAGTCCGAATATCCCGAGCGCAACAGCGGCAAGCCCGGCCTGGCCATCTCGGTGTGGACGCAGTACATGCTCGACAACTTCGCCACCGTCGAGGAAGCGGTGAAGGTATTGAGCGCGGAGCCCTTCACCCTGGTCAGCGATGCAGCGCCCGGCGAGCAGCGCCTTGCCACCTTGCACCTGTCCATCTCCGATGCCAGTGGTGACAGCGCCATCATCGAGTACATCAAGGGCAAGCAGGTCATCCATCACAGCCGCGACTACAAGGTGATGACCAACTCGCCGATCTTCGAAGAGCAGCTGGCGTTGGAAAGCTATTGGCGGCAGATCGGCGGCACGGTGATGTTGCCGGGCACCAATCGCGCCTCGGACCGCTTCGCACGTGCGGCCTTCTATATCGATGCCATCCCCAAGTCGACCGACCCGGTGGAATCCACCGCCAGCGTGTTCGGTGTGATCCGTAATGTATCGGTGCCGTACGGCATCACCACCCCGGACCAGCCGAATATCTCCTCGACCCGCTGGCGCACGGTGTCGGACCATTCGCGCATGCGTTACTACTTCGAATCGGCGCTGGCCACCAATGTGTTCTGGGTGGATCTGAAGAAGATCGATTTCAGTGCAGGCGGCGGCAAGGTGAAGCGTCTGGACCTTGGCAACCAGCAGCGCACCATCTACGCAGGTGAAGCCAACGCCCAGTTCAAGGACGCCAAGCCGTTCCGTTTCCTGGGCATCTAAGGCGAGCAATCGGCGTGCCTGCGCTGGTGGGCACGCACCATCTGGAGCTTCAATGAAAACCCGATTCACCCGCAAAAGCCTGTGCCTGCTGTTGGCAATGGGCGGCGTGCCGCTTGCGCACGCGCAGAGCAATGACAACGACGACAGCTGGCGCTTCCAGGCCACCCCTTACGTGTGGATGAGCGGCATGGAAGGCCAGGTGAGGCCATTCCGCAGCGCACCGATGGCGGACGTGCACAAGTCGTTCTCCGAGCTGATGGATAACCTCGATGCCGCCGCCTTCATCACCGGCACCGCGCGCCGTGGCAACTTCGTGCTGCAGGCCGATTTCACCCATGCATCCACCTCGGATTCGACACCGCTGCCGATTGGCGTGGCAGCGAACGTGAAAGTGAAGCAGACCTCGGCAACGGTGACTGCGGGTTACGCCTGGCTGGCGAACGAGCGCACCGGCATCGACCTGTTGGCCGGCGCGCGTTACTGGGACATCAATGCAGCGGTGAACGTGCCAGGCCTGGGATCGGCGCGTTCGGATTCCACCTTCGTCGACCCGATTGCCGGCGTGCGTTGGCGACAGACGCTGAGCCCGCGCTGGAGCAGCATTGCCTATGTGGATGTAGGCGGTTTTGGTGTGGGTTCGGATTCGACTTGGCAGCTGCTGGCGCTGGCCAACTACCAGGCAACGGACAAGCTGTTCGTATCGATGGGTTACCGCCATCAGAGCCTGGATCACCGCGACAAGGGCAAGCGCCTGGACGTGTCCCTGTCCGGCCCGATGTTGGGCGTGACCTACCGTTTCGGCGCAGGGCAGTAGCTTTAGTCCCCTCCCTTTCGCGCAGCGAAGGGGAGGGCTAGGGAGGGGTAGCTTTTAACCATGTAGTGGGGGGGGGGGGGGGGGGGGGGGGGGGGCGGCCGCGGCGAAGCCCCGGAAGCCGCGGGGCGACAACGCCGGAGGAGACCCCGGAGCGCGACACCGGGCGCGGGGGAAGCCCCACGGAC
>NZ_JBRRCU010000037.1:0-42017 GCF_056759195.1 Stenotrophomonas sp. STEN083
TTTCGCTTGCATTAAAACAATTGAATCATTGCTTGATTAAACGTCTGCAAGATGGACAGTCATCCATTCCTGCAGGCGTCCTCACAAGATACCTGCGCATACTTTCAAAGAACTTCGAATCAGGCCTCAGCGCCTTCTTCGTAGGCTGCGACGTTTCCGTCGTAGCGAGCCGCCCATTATATGGTGGCTTTTTTGCTTCGTCAACACCTCATTTCGAGGCGCTGACTTCAAGCTTTCCTTCCGCTTGCGCCTCTTGCGAGGCCCCTGCGTCGGGGGAGGTGAAGTATGTGCTTCTTTGCGGGGTTTGTGAAGGGGGTGTTGGAGGTTTTTTCCAACTTTCGTTCATTGGCCCGCTGGAGAAGCTGGGGGTGCTTTGCTTGCACCTTATTAGTGTGCGGAGCCAAAGCCGTATAGATGCGCTGATTGAGCTTACGGTGCTGCGGAAACAACACCGCTCCGCTCTGCCCTCACCCCAACCCCTCTCCCGCAAGCGGGAGAGGGGCTTTGGCCAGCTTGGGCTTTGAGCACTTAGGTGCTTGCCACCAACAGGACGCGGGCGAAGGTGCGCTTGCCTACCTGCAGCAGACCTTCGAAGCCGGGCTGCAGTACGGTCTGGGCATCTTCGACTACCTCGCCGTCCACCTTTACCGCACGCTCCTTGAGCTTGCGTGAGGCTTCGGAGTTGCTCGGGGTCAGGCCGGCAGCGGTCAGCAGCGCGCCGATACGCAGGCCTTCGGCCGGAATGGCGACTTCCTGCAGCGGCAGCTGGGTGATGTCGCCCTGCCCGGTTACCGCAGCATTCCAACCGGCAATAGCCTGCTCGGCGGCGGCGGCATCGTGGAAACGTGTGGTCAGCTCGCGCGCCAGGCGCAACTTGATCTCGCGCGGGTTGATGGTGCCGGCCTCGACGTCGGCGCGCAGCTGCTTGGCCTCGTCAATGGAGATGTCGAAGCTGAGCAGGTCGATCCAGCGCCACATCAAGGTGTCGTCCACCTTCATGGTCTTGGTGACCATGTCGATGGCTGGCTCGCTGATGCCAATGTAGTTGTTCAGCGACTTGGACATCTTGTTGACGCCGTCCAGGCCTTCCAGCAGCGGCATGGTTAGTACGATCTGTGCCTTCTGGCCGTGGTGCTCCTGCAGGCCACGGCCCATCAGCAGGTTGAACTTCTGGTCGGTGCCACCGAGCTCAACGTCCGCCTCCAGGGCCACCGAGTCGTAGCCCTGCACCAGCGGGTAGAGGAACTCGTGGATGGCGATGGACTGCTGGGCGGCGTAGCGCTTGGCGAAATCGTCGCGCTCGAGCATGCGAGCAACGGTGTGCTGGCCGGCCAGGCGGATCATGTCAGCCGCGCTCATCTTGCCGAACCACTCGGAATTGAAGCGGACTTCGGTCTTCTCGCGGTCCAGCACCTTGAATACCTGCTCTTCATAGGTGCGCGCATTGGCCAGCACGTCTTCCTTGCTGAGCGGCTTGCGGGTCAGGCTCTTGCCGGACGGGTCGCCGATCATGCCGGTGAAGTCGCCGATCAGGAAAATGACCTGGTGGCCGAGGTCCTGGAACTGGCGCAGCTTGTTCAGCAATACGGTGTGGCCCAGGTGCAGGTCCGGTGCGGTGGGGTCGAAGCCGGCCTTCACACGCAGTGGGTGGCCGCTTTCCAGACGCTGGCGCAGGTCTTCCACTTTGAGGATCTCGTCGGCTCCGCGACCGATCAGGGCAAGGGCTTCATCAATCGAGGACACGCTAAAACTCCCGACTTCGCAGTCAAAAACATGAATGGTGTTAAGTACAAGTTAACCACGTTAACCGATTGAAAAGCCATGCGGCTCAATGGTTTGACGCGGTATTGATAGGTGTCTATGTTACCTGCGTTTGGGCCCGCGATCCGGGTCGACCAGAGAACCGACCGATGTCCCAACCCGATCATGGCTCCGCGCGCAAACAGCGCTTCCAGGAAAGACTGCATGTCCTGCACGACAACGCCCTGCATCGGAAGTTGAAGGAACATCTGCCCGCCGCGTTCAACGAACGCTGGAACCGGCGGCATTGGATCCACGCCAGCCTGTTCGTCACCATCGGTGCGTTGGCGGCGACGATTGTTCCCGGCTTTTCTAATTCGATCGACAGCAATCTGCCGGCCGCGCATTCCACGCTTGCCCTGCCCTTGCCGCCGCTGTCTCTTGCGCGCCGCGGCGAAACCCCGGGCGACAGCTGGCAGATCCAGCGGGTGGAACGCGGCCAGACCCTGAGTGACCTGTTCGCCGCTGCTGGCGTGCCGGCCAGCACGATGCAAAAGGTGCTCGATCATCCCGGCACCCGCGAGGTGCTTACCAAGCTGCGCCCCGGCGCCGAAATCGCCTTCGATCTGCCGGTCAATGGCGCGCTGCGCACGATCCGCTTCGACCGCGATGCCAATCACCGCGTGGAGCTGACCCTGCAGGGCGACCAGATCCGCGAAAAGGTCAGCGAGCGTGCAACCAGCACCCGCACCGTGGTGGCCAGCGGTGAGATCACCAGTTCGCTGTACAACGCCGCCCGCAAGGCTGGCTTGTCGCCGTCGGCCATCGCCACGATGACCGATGAAATCTTCAAGTACGACATCGACTTCTCCAAGGACCTGCAGCCCGGCGACCGCTTCAGCGTGGTGCTGGACGAAACCTGGCGCGAAGGCGAGCGCATCGACACCAGCAAGATCCTGGCGGCGACCTTCCAGACCGGCGGCAAGACCTATACCGGCTTCCGCTTCGATCGCGCCGGCAAGTCGGAATACTTCGACCTCAACGGCCGTTCGCTGAAGAAGAGCTTCATCCGTTCGCCGATCCAGTTCGCCCGCCTGAGCTCGAACTTCGGCACCCGCCGCCATCCCATTCTCGGCACCATGCGCACCCACAAGGGCGTGGACTACGCCGCGCGCACCGGCACCCCGATCATGGCCGCCGGCGACGCCCGCGTGCAGTTCGCCGGCACCCAGCGCGGTTACGGCAATGTGGTTATCCTCGACCACGGCAGCGGTCACACCACGCTGTACGGGCATATGTCGCGGCTGGGCCCCTACCGTGCGGGCCAGCGCGTGAACCAGGGCCAGGTGATCGGCTACGTGGGTTCCACCGGCATGTCGACCGGGCCGCATCTGCACTACGAATTCCGCGTCAATGGCGTGCACCGCAACCCGCTGTCGGTGACGATGCCGCCACCGCAGCCGCTGCAGGGCGCCGATCTGGCTGCGTTCCGCGCGCAGACCGCACCGGCGATGGCGCGCATCCAGGGCATGGAAGAGCTGATCTACGCCGATGCTGGCGACAGCAAGAAGCCGGCAGCCACGCAGACTGCCGCAGCCGCACCGGCAGCCGGTGGCAAGCGCGGCTGAGCCAGCGCACCACCGTTGACGATACGGGCAGGGAGCTTGAAGCTTCCCTGCCCGTTTCTTTTCAGCGACCGCCATGACTTCTGTTGATCCGCAGCTGCCGTTGTTTCTTGGCCTGATGTCCGGCACCAGTGCCGACGGCATCGATGCGGCGCTGGTGCAGTTTCCGCCGAGCGGCGGATGCCACTTCGTGCACGGTTACACCCATGCCTGGGAGGGCGCGACCCGCGATGCCTTGATCGCGCTGGGCCAAGGCGGTGAGCCCGCGTCGATGGATGCACTGGGCCAGCTGGATGCCACGGTCGGAATTGCCTTCGCCAGCGCTGCCAACCAGCTGCTGGAAGAAGCCGGGGTGCAGCGCGCGCAGGTGCAGGCGATCGGTTCGCATGGGCAGACCATTCGTCATCGGCCACTGAGCACTCCGGCTTTCACCTGGCAGCTCGGCGATGCCAACCGTATTGCCGAGCTGACCGGCATCACCACCGTTGCCGATTTCCGCCGCCGCGATGTGGCTGCTGGCGGGCACGGCGCGCCGCTGATGCCGGCCTTCCATCTGGCAATGCTGGGCAGCGCCGACGAAGACCGCGCGGTGCTCAACCTCGGCGGCATCGCCAACCTGAGCCTGATTGCGCGCGATGGCAGCATCCGCGGTTTCGATACCGGCCCGGCCAATGCCTTGCTGGATGGCTGGTGCCAGCGCCATCTTGGTCATGCGTTTGATGCCGATGGCGCGTTTGCTGCCAGTGGCCGGGTGGATGAAGGCTTGTTGGCGCGATTGCTGGCTGAGCCATGGTTTGCGTTGCCGCCGCCGAAGAGCACCGGTCGCGAGCAGTTCCACCTGGAATGGGTGGAGGCGCAGCTGGGCATGAATGCGTTGGCACCTGCGGATGTGCAGGCAACGTTGTTGGAGCTGACCGCAGCCACGGTGGCCGATGCGCTGCTGGCACAGCTGCCGGGTGCGCGGCGGGTGCTGGTCTGCGGTGGTGGTGTGCGTAATCCGCAGCTGTTGTTGAGGCTGCAGGCGCGGCTACCGGGTGTGCTGATTGGTTCCAGTGCCGAGCACGGATTGGACCCGGATTACATGGAAGCGATGGGCTTTGCGTGGCTGGCGCAGGAAACGCTGGCTGGGCGGCCGGGCAACCTGCCCAGCGTCAGCGGCGCGCGCGGGCCGAGGATTCTGGGCGCGATTCATTTGGCGTAAGGCGCTGCGGATAGACGGTAGGCTCGGCTCTACAGGTGCTTAGATGTCGCTGCCGGTGGGTAGTGCCTGCAGGGCTTTGATGGCCTCGGACAGGACGTCTACTTCGGGATCCTCGAATCCGCCACGTACATGGTGCTCGCTGGTGAACAGGCCTTGCTCGAGCAGGGCCAGACAGGTTTGCTCGCGGGTCCAGCCGCGCGCCACCGACAGGCGGCGGATGCGCTCCATCAGCAGCGGATCGATATCACGCAGAGTCACGTCAGCCATGTGCACCACACTACTGTCGGCGGAGCCCCCCAGCGGCATCATCAACGACACCGCCGGAGGATTCAATCGGCGCGGTGCATCAACCAGCGCGCGACAGCTGGGTGGTGGCGTCGACCTCGCGTCGCAGCCACCACGCCATCAGCAGGCCTGGCAGGCCCACCACCACCGACACCAGGAAGAATATCTGCCAGCCATAGGCGTCGGCCAATACACCGGCAAAAGGCCCGACAAACACCCGGCCCAAGGTCGCAAATGCCGATAGCAAGGCGTAATGGGTGGCGGAGAAACGTGTTCCGCAGAGACCACTAAGCAACGCAACAAATGCGGCCGTGCCCATGCCCCCGGCAAAATTGTCCAGGCTCAAGGCGAACAGCAGCAGGCCATCCATCGGCGTGGGATGGTCCAGATGGACGATCAGCAGGTTGAACGCCGGCACTTCAACCGTGCCCCAGGCCCCTGCCCCTTCCCGCGCCAACAGGTAGAAGCCGAGGTTGGACACCAGTTGCAGCACGCCAAAACCGATCACCGCCGTCGACAGGCGCAGACGCAGCAGAAAGAAGCCACCGACGATGGCGCCCACAATCGTCATCAGCAAGCCGATGGTCTTGTTGGCCAAGCCCACTTCAGCCTGGCTGAAGCCCATGCCCTTGAGCAGGAAGGGGGTGGACAGGCTCAGCGCGAACGCATCGCCGACCTTGTACAGCACCACCAGTGCCAGGAACGCACCCGCGCCGCGCATGCCGAAATAGCTGCGCAGCGATGCATTGAGCGTCTCGAACCGCACCCAACGGGTGACGCCCAGCCCCAATACCATTGCCGCCGCGATCTGGGTGACGACGAACACCAGCCGCACCCAACGATCCGCACTGTGCGGATCCAATCCGATCAGCACCAGCGCCTGATGCGCCAGCCATGCACCCAGCGCCACGCCCGCGACCAGTGCCAGAAAACCACGCAGCTCGCCGCCAGCCTTGGAAACCGGTGCCTTGAAGCGCTCCGGCAGCTGCGGCATCAACAGCAGTGCCAATACGCCGACCGCTACCGACAGGCCTGCCATGACCCGATAGACCTGCGGCCAGCTCTGCCATTGCTCGGCCCAGATCAGGGTGATGCCGCCAGACAGGACCATCGCCAGCCGGTAACCCAGCACGGTCAGCGAACCACCCAGGCCGCGCTCGGCCGGCGCCAGCAGGTCGGTGCGATAGGCGTCAATCACCACATCCAGCGTGGCCGACAAGCAGGCCACAAGCACCGCCACAGACGCGAACAGCGCCAGGTTGCGTGATGGCGACAGCGTGCTCATCAAGGTCAATGCCGCGCCCAGCGCGAACAGCATCAGCACGATCCAGCCGCGCCTGCGGCCGAGCAGCGGCAGATCGAAGCGGTCGATCAGTGGTGCCCACAGGAACTTGAAGGTGTAGGGGATGCCGATCAGCGACAGGAAGCCAAGCGTGACCAGGTCCAACCCGTCCACCGTCAGCCAGGCCTGCATCGCGCCACCGGTCAGCGCCAGTGGCAGGCCGGAGGCAAAACCGAGCAGCAGGATCACGAACAACCGGCGCAGGCGTTGCAGCCCGGCCGGCGGGGCTTCCACTACCGCTTCACTCACAGGTCGTAGTCCACGGTAAACGGCGCGTGATCGGAGAAGCGCTGGCCGGTATAGATCGAGCTGCCGCGCAGGCGCTCACGCAGGCCCGGGGTGACGAACTGGTAGTCGATGCGCCAACCGACGTCGTTGGCACGGGCCGCGCCGCGGTTGCTCCACCAGGTGTAATCCTGGCCTTGCGGATGCAGCGCGCGGTAGGCATCGACCCAGCCGCGGCCGTTGGCGGTATCGGTCAACTCGGCCTGGTCGGCGCAGAAGCCGTTCATCCAGTCGCGCTCCTGCGGCAGGCAGCCGGAGTTCTTCTGGTTGGATTTCCAGTTCTTGATGTCCAGCGCGCTGCGCACGATGTTCCAGTCGCCGCACAGGACGTAGTCACGGCCGCTGGCCAGCCATTCGTCGAGGATCGGCTTCAGCCATTCCATCACCTCGTACTTGAAGCCCTGGCGTAGATCGCCCGAGGAACCGGAGGGGATATAGAACGAGACCACGCTGAGGTTGCCGAAGCGTGCCTCGATGTAGCGGCCCTCGTCGTCGAACGGTGCCCAGCCCAGTGCGGTACGCACCTCGTCCGGCTCGCGTCGGCTCCAGATGCCTACACCGCTATAGCCCTTCTTGGTGATGGCATCGCGGTAGAAGCAGTGATGGCCATCCGGGCGGAACAGCGCGTCGGTCAGCTGCGACTCCTGCGCCTTGGTTTCCTGGATGCAGAGCACGTCGGCCTGCTGGGCCAGGAACCACTCGTTGAAGCCCTTGGTGGTGGCCGAACGGATGCCGTTGGCGTTGAAACTTATGATGCGCATGAAGGACCGCTATTGGGAAAGCTCAAGACCGGTACAGCATACCGCCCGGACCCGGGCGGCCGACAAACCGGGCCTGCGCTGTCTTCTGACAGCGGCTCGGCCGAACGGCCAAGCCGGGCCCGGAGCCGCAGCGCAGCAATTGCAAGGGCCATGCTTTACCCTAGGAACCTCAATAGACGATAAGACAGCGTATTTACATGAGTGACCACCGTTCCCGTTTCCTGCAGCTGGCGTTGAACGCCGACGCGCTGCGTTTTGGCCAGTTCACCCTGAAGTCTGGCCGGGTAAGCCCGTATTTCTTCAATGCAGGCCGTTTTGACACTGGCCTGGCGCTGGCCCAGTTGGGCAACTGCTACGCCGACGCCATCGACGACGCCGGTATTGCCTTCGACCAGCTGTTCGGCCCGGCGTACAAGGGCATCCCGCTGGCCACCGCGATTGCCTGCGAGTTCTCGCACCGCGGCCGCAACCTGCCATTGACCTTCAACCGCAAGGAAACCAAGGACCACGGCGAAGGCGGCACTCTGATCGGCGCCGACATGGCCGGCAAGCGCATCCTGATCGTCGACGACGTGATCACCGCCGGCACCGCCATCCGCGAGGCCCTGGCCATCATCCGCGAAGCCAAGGGCATCCCGGCCGGTATCGTGGTGGCGCTGGACCGTCAGGAAATCGCTTCGGAAGAAGACCGCCGTTCAGCCGCGCAGGCCGTGTCTGCCGAAACCGGCATTCCGGTGATTGCCGTGGCCAATCTGGCCGACCTGCTTGCATTCGCGTCCGGGAACCCGGAACTTGTTGGCTATCGCGAACCGTTGCTGGCCTACCGTGGCCGCTACGGGAGCAATCCGACAGGCTGATAGCAGGGGGCTGCCATGGTGCCGAATCCGTCCAAAACCACTGCAACGTTATTGCTGATGCTGGCAGCGCTGGCAATGCCGGCGCTGGCCCAGAACAAGCCGTCCGATGCTGGCAAGAAGCTGTACTGCTGGGATGAGGGCGGCGAGCGCATCTGTTCGGACACCTTGCCACCGGAAGCGGTGAACAAGGCGCGCGAGGAGTTCAACGCACGCAGCGGCATCCGTGGTGCCGATGTGCAGCGCGCGCTCACCGCCGAAGAACGTGCTGACGCGGCCTTGGCCAAAGCACAACAGGAAGTGGACGCAGCGGCGGCGGACACGCGCAAGCGTACCGAGCAGGCGATGCTGTCCACGTACGCCACTGAAGATGATCTGCGCCGTGTATTCAGTGAACGCACGGCGATTGTCGACAACAACGTCAAGACCGCCATCTTCAACGTGACCAGCCTGCGTGGTGCCTTGGCCTCCCAGCTCGCCACAGCCGGTAACAGGGAGCTGGCCGGGCAGAAGGTACCTGACAAGCAGGCCGGCGAGATCCGCCAGCGGCACAACGAACTGCTGGCGCAGCTGCGTCTGCAGACTGCCTTCGAGCAGCAGCGACAGGCGCTGGAAGTTGAAATTGCCGAGAGTTTGGCGCGGTACCGTGAACTAAAGGGGATTGCTGCGCCGGCTTCAGCTGCGGCCGCCCCTGCTGCCAGTGCAGAGCCAGCCAAAGGCTGAGCGGCGTACGCGCTAGACGGTAGTGCCGAGCCATGCTCGGCAGGAGCTCTATCGATAAATTGTCGGATTGCGAATGAAAGCGGCCTTGGGGCCGCTTTTTTTAGAAGCTTCCAGTCAAAAGCTTCCCCTCATCCGCCCTCCGGGCACCTTCTCCCGCAGGCGGGAGAAGGGAAAAGCCTCCCCTCATCCGCCCTCCAGGGCACCTTCTCGCGCAAGCGGGAGAAGGGAGGGATTGGCTCCCTGCGTGTGAAAGTCCGCGAGTTGCTGAAAGTCCACGGGCGGCTGAAAGCCCGCGAACTGCAGCAGAGCCAGCCGCAGGCCAGGGCTGTCCCTTCTCCCGTTCACGGGAGAAGGTGCCCAGAAGGGGCGGATGAGGGGGCTTCTGGCTTCTGGCTTCTGGCTTCTGGCTTCTGGCTTCTGGCTTCTGGCTTGTGGCTTGTGGCTTTCGCTTTCGCTACTGCTCCGGCTCTACTCCCACAGCAATCCCACCCGCATCGCCCAAAACCCCTCTTTTTACGCGCCTTTTACGCCAGCCCCGCCCCATCAGCGTCGATCGTTTACGCCCACCAGGCGGACGATAGCGGCCTGATCGGGGTGATCAGACTTGTCGTTCGCGCCTGCCTGCCGCCCTACCCGTCCACTGACGCGTTTTCCGGCAGTCCCGGCCGCGTCCTGATCGTAATTCGAGGTTTCCATGCCCGGCTGGCTTGCTCTGTTGTGCGGCGTAGTGGTGCTGATCGCCGCTGCCTACCTGTTGTACGCGGTCCTACGACCTGAGTCGTTCTGAGGAGCGCCGTCGTGATTGAACCCATCCTCATCATTCTGGCCAGCCTGGCGCTGGCCTGGCCGCTCGGCCTGTACCTGGCGCGCTTGATGCGCGGTACGCCGATGCGTATCGACGCCCTCTTCCATTGGATCGAAAAACCGCTGTACCGCGTGCTTGGCGTTGATCCCAAGCACTCCATGTCCTGGCGCGGCTACGTGGTCGCGTTCCTGCTCAGCAACCTGGTGTTGGCGGTGCTGACCCAGGCGGTGTTCATGACCCAGGCCTGGTTGCCGTTGAACCCGGACAACATCCCCAACATGCGCTGGGACACCGCGTTCCACACCATGGTGTCGTTCCTGACCAACACCAACCAGCAGCACTACAGCGGTCAGGCGCAGCTGTCCTACTTCTCGCAGATGACCGGCATCACCGGCCTGCAGGTGATCACCCCGATGATGGGCCTGGCACTTGCGGTGGCAACGCTGCGCGCCTTGTTCATGAAACCGGCGACCGGCGACAACAGCAACGCTCCGGTGCGCGTCACCGTAGGTAACTACTACGCCGACGTGGTGCGCCTGTGCCTGCGCTTCCTGCTGCCGCTGTGCCTGGTGTGGACACTGCTGCTGAACTGGCAGGGCGTACCTTCCACGCTGGCCGCTGGCCCGCAGGCCACGCCGATCGATGCCAGTGCCGGCATGGAAACGCAGAAGATCCCGCTCGGCCCGGTCGCGGCGATGGTCGCGGCTAAGCAGCTCGGCGCCAATGGCGGCGGCTGGTATGGCCCGAACAGCAGTTTCCCGCTGGAAAACCCTACGCCCGTGTCGAATGCACTGGAAATGGTCGGCATCCTGCTGATCCCGATGGCCATCATCTGCATGCTCGGTGCCTTTACCGGACGGCGTCGCTTTGGCGCCCTGGTGTTCGGCTGCATGCTGACCATGTCGGTGCTGTCCACCAGCGCCAGCCTGTGGCTGGAAGGTCACAGCGCCAGCGCCGCCAGTGCGTTGCTGATGGAGGGCAAGGAAGCCCGATTCGGTGCCGATGGCACCGCGCTGTGGTCGTCCATCACCACCCAGGTGCAGAACGGCTCGGTCAACGGCATGCATGATTCGCTGAGCCCGCTCGGCGGCATGATGCCCATCGTCAACATGTTGATCAGTGCGATCTGGGGCGGCATTGGCTGCGGTATCCAGCAGTTCCTGGTCTATCTGATGATGGCGGTGTTCCTGGCCGGTCTGATGACCGGGCGCACGCCCGAACTGCTGGGTCGCAAACTGGAAACGCCGCAGGTACGCCTGCTCGCGGTGCTGGTGCTGCTGCAACCGATCACTCTGCTCGGATTGACCGCGCTGACCCTGGCCATCCCCGGCCTGGCAGGCACCTCCAATCCTGGTTTCCATGGCATCAGCCAGGTGTTCTACGAGTTCACTTCAGCCTATGCCAACAACGGCTCCGGCTTTGAAGGACTGGCTGACAACACCGTCTGGTGGAACCTGAGTTGCGCGCTGGTGTTGGCACTGGGTCGGTTCCCGATCCTGATCATCCCGCTGATCATCGCCACCCAGTTGGCCGCCAAGAAGCAGGTACCGCAAAGCGCCGGCAGCCTGCAGATTGAAACCCCGACCTTCGCATTGACGCTTGTCTGCGTGGTCATCGTCCTTACCGTGCTGCAGTTCCTGCCAGCGCTGGTGCTTGGCCCGGTGGCCGAACACCTGAGCCTGCTGGCCCTGCAGGGAGCCGCCTCACCGTGAACGCCCCCATGAACCGTTCTGCTTCTCCTGCGGCATCGCGCCGCCCCGCCCTGCTCGATGCGGCCGGCCTGCGCCGCGCACTGCTCGACTCGGTACGCAAGCTGTCGCCGTTGCACCTGCTGCACAACCCGGTGATGGCGGTGGTGATGGTCGGCACCGTGCTGGCGCTGATCGTCACCCTCAGCGGCAGCGCGCCGTTGGGCTTTGGTCTGGCCGTCACTGCGATCCTGCTGGTGACGGTGTTGTTCGGCAATTTCGCCGAAGCCGTGGCCGAAACACGTGGTCGTGGCCAGGCCGCGTCGCTGCGACGTGCCCGTCAGGACCTGGTCGCACGGCGAGTCGCCACGCCGTTGCAGGGTGCTGCCGAAAGCCGTGTGCCGGCTGCCGAGCTGCGCCCGGGCGAGTATGTGATCGTCAGTGCCGGCGAGTTCGTGCCGGCCGATGGCGAGATCGTGCGTGGCCTGGCCACCATCAATGAAGCGGCGGTTACCGGCGAATCGGCACCGGTACTGCGCGAGGCCGACACCGACCGTTCCGGCGTGATCGGCGGCACCAAGGTGCTGTCCGACGAGATCGTGGTGCGGGTCAGTGCCGAGCCGGGTCATAGCTTCCTGGACCGCATGATCGCGCTGGTGGAAGGTGCGAACCGGCAGAAGACGCCGAACGAAATCGCGCTGACCCTGTTGCTGGCGGCAATGTCGCTGACCTTCCTGGTGGTGGTGGCGACGCTGCCGGCGATTGCAGGCTTTGTCGGCGTCACGGTTGATCCGCTGCTGCTGATCGCGCTGCTGGTGTGTCTGATCCCGACCACCATCGGCGGCCTGCTGCCGGCCATCGGCATCGCAGGCATGAACCGTGCGCTGTCGGCCAATGTGCTGGCCAAATCCGGCAAGGCTGTAGAAGTGGCGGGTGACGTCGACGTGCTGCTGCTGGACAAGACCGGCACCATCACTTACGGCGACCGTCAGGCCACTCACTTCCATCCGCTGGCCGGCATCGACGCCGCGCAGCTACGTGAAGCATCACTGCTGTCCTCACTCGCCGACCCGACCCCGGAAGGTAAATCCATCGTGCGCCTGGCCCGCGAGCAGGCCTGCACCACCGCCGAACCGGAGAAAGCGGAGTACCTGTCCTTCACCGCACAAACCCGCATGTCCGGCGTCGACCTGGACAACGGCCGCAGCATCCGCAAGGGCGCTGGCGATGCCATCACCGCGCATGTACTGGCGCTCGGCGGCACGGTGCCGAACGAGCTGCAGGCGCGGGTGGACCAGGTTGCCCGCCGCGGTGCCACGCCGCTGGTGGTCAGCGAAGGCCGGCATGTGCTCGGTGTGGTGGAACTGGCCGACGTGGTCAAGCACGGCATGCGCGAGAAGTTCGCCCAGCTGCGGGCAATGGGCATCCGTACGGTGATGATCACTGGCGACAACCCGCTCACCGCCGCCGCCATCGCCGCCGAGGCCGGTGTCGATGACTACATCGCGCAGGCACGACCGGAAGACAAGCTGGCGCGCATCCGTGCCGAGCAGGCCGGCGGCCGGCTGGTGGCAATGGTCGGTGACGGCACCAACGATGCACCAGCGCTTGCCCAGGCCGATATTGGCTTGGCGATGAACTCCGGTACCCAGGCGGCCAAGGAAGCCGGCAACATGGTCGATCTGGATTCGGACCCAGCCAAGCTGCTGGCGGTGGTGGAAGTGGGCAAGCAGCAACTGCTCACCCGCGGCGCGCTGACCACCTTCTCGCTGGCCAATGACGTCTCCAAGTACTTCGCGATCCTGCCGGCGCTGTTCGCCGCCAGCATCCCGTCGATGGCAGCCTTGAACGTGATGCAGCTGTCGAGCCCGCGCAATGCGGTGCTGGCTGCGCTGATCTTCAACGCGCTGGTGATCCCTGCCCTGATCCCGCTTGCCCTGCGTGGTGTGCGCTTCCGGCCAGCCACCGCCACCGCGCTGCTGCGGCGGAACATGCTGGTGTACGGCTTGGGCGGCGTGCTGCTGCCATTTGCGGCCATCAAGGCCATCGATCTTCTGCTTGCTCTGGTATTTGGCGCATGAACACCTCCAACACTTCCTCCCGTCGTTCCGGCAACCCGCTGTGGCGGCCGGCCATTGGTCTGTCACTGTTCGGCCTGCTCGGCACCGGCCTGGTCTATGCGGTGCTGGCGACCGGCATCTCCGGCTCGCTGTTTCCGGCGCAGGCTGACGGCAGCCTGATCCGCGATGCCGACGGCCAGGTGCGTGGATCGCTGTATCTGGCGCAGCCGTTCGCTGCGGACGACTATTTCCAGACGCGTCCTTCGGCCGCCAACTACGATCCGATGGCCGCAGCCGGCAGCAATATGGCGCGCAGCAATCCGGACCTGGTCAAGCGCGTCAGCGACGCCACTGCTGCCACCGCAGCGCGTGAAAAGATCGATCCGGCCAAGGTGCCGGGCGATCTGGTCACGCAGTCGGCCAGCGGCTTGGACCCGGAGCTGTCACCTGCTGCCGTACAGGTGCAGGTGGCGCGCGTGGCTGCTGCACGTGGTTTGCCGCTGGCACAGGTGCAGGCGCTGGTTGATGCACAGCTGCAGGACCGCCAATGGGGTGTGTTCGGCCAGCCACGCATCAACGTGATTGCCCTCAACCGGGCGCTGGATCAGGCCGCGCATGCGCGGTGATGTCGGCCGCACCGACAACAGCGCACAATCGCCGCCATGAACGACTCCCGTAGCCGCCAGGCCGATGCCTTGGCCGACGCCCTGCAACGCGACGCCGGCGGCAAGCTGACCGTGTTCCTCGGCGCCGCACCGGGCGTGGGCAAGACCTTCAGCATGCTCACCCGCGCCCAGGAGCAACTGCGGCGCGGTGTGGATGTGGTTGCGGCCGTGGTTGAAACCCACGGCCGCAGCGATACCGCCGCCCTGCTCGACGGCCTGCCACGCATCGCAATGTGCGCGCTGGAGTACCACGGCCATCAGCTGCAGGAGATGGACCTGGATGCGGTGCTGGCCCGCAAGCCGGTACTGGTGCTGGTCGATGAGCTGGCCCATCGCAACGCTCCCGGTAGTCGTCACGAACGTCGCTGGCAGGATGTGATGGAGCTGCTCGATGCCGGTATCGACGTGTGGACCGCGATCAACATCCAGCATCTGGAAAGCCTCAACGATGTGGTGATGCGTATCACCGGCGTGCGCGTCAGCGAGACCGTGCCCGACGTGGTGTTCGACCGCCTGCACGACATCGTGCTGGTCGATCTGCCACCGCGCGAGCTGATCGAACGCCTGCAGCAAGGCAAGGTCTACGTGCCCGAGCAGGCAGCGCAGGCACTGCAGGCGTTCTTCTCGCCGGCCAACCTCACCGCCTTGCGGGAACTGGCAATGCAGGAAGCCGCCGACCGTGTCGACAGCAGCCTGCGCGAGACCCGCGCCGCACGCGGCGAAGGCAATCTGCCGCTGCGGCGGCGAGTGGTGGTCGCCATTGATGGCGGCGGCCAGAGCGAATACCTGGTGCGGGTGGCGCGGCGCATCGCCGAGCGCCGCGATGCGCCATGGACGGTGGTGACCGTGCAGCATCGCCGCCACGACGAGGCCACCCGTCGCGAAATCGATGATGCATTCGCACTGGCACGGCGGCTGGGCGGTGATGCCGAACTGCTGCACGGGCCAGGCATTGCCGATGCACTGCTCGACTACGCCGCGCACAACGCGGTGTCGTCGCTGGTGCTGGGCCGCACCCGCGAGCGACCGCTGGCACGGCTGTTCAACCAGACCCTGACCCAGCAGCTGATCCAGCGCGGCGCGCACTACGAAATAACCATCATCAGCACCCCGCAGGCACGTGCCAACGCGCGCCGTTTTGGCCTGTCGCTGGCCCCGGACAGCTGGGGCAAAGATGCGATGACGGCGGTGCTGGCCACCGCTGGTGCCTGCCTGGCCGCATGGCTGGGCGAGCACTGGATAGGCCTGAGCGATCTGGCGATGGTATTCATCGTCGCGGTAGTGTTGGTTGCCGCGCGCACCCGCATGAGTGCGGCAGTGCTGGCGGCGACGCTGTGCTTCCTCGCCTACAACTTCTTCTTCATCGCACCGCGCTTTACCTTTGCGATCAGCGCGCGGCAAGGCGTGATCACTGTCTTCCTGTTCCTCGCCGCCGCCTTGGTTGCCGGCCGCTTGGCATCGCGTCTGCGCATGCAGGTGGTGGCGCTGCGCGCGGCCAATCGCCATGCCAATGTGCGGCAGACGCTGGGCCGGCAACTGGTTGGTGCCACAGATAACGCGCAGGTCGCGCATGCCGGCCGCGTGGCACTGGAACAGGCGCTGGATGCACCGGCCTGGGTGCGACTGGGCGAGGACATCAGCACCAGTGGCACCGCTGCACCGGGTGACACCGATCTGGCGGCGGCAGATTGGGCGCTGCGGCATGGACAGCCGGCCGGCCGCTTCACCGATACGCTGGCTGGTGCCGGCTGGTGGTTCCTTCCTTTGCTCGACGGCGAGGCACACGCGATCGGTGTGGCCGGCCTGCGCTTTGACCATCAGCATCCACGGCTGGCCCCGGAGCAGCGCCAGCTGGTGGAAGCGATGGCCGATGACATCGCCCAGGCGGCATTGCGCACGCGGCTGGTGGCAGATCTGGAAACCGCACATCTGCACAACGAAACCGAGCGTCTGCGCTCGGCCCTGTTGTCCTCGGTCTCGCACGACCTGCGCTCACCGCTGGCGGCGATGATCGGCTCGGCCGACAGTCTGTCCAACTACGCCGATGCGATGGATGCCAGCGACCGTCGCGCCCTGCTCGACACCATCGTCGTCGAGGGCGAACGTCTAGACCGCTACATCCAGAACCTGCTCGACATGACCCGGCTCGGCCACGACGGGCTCAAGCTCAACCGTGACTGGATCGGCGTGGACGAGCTGATCGGCTCGGCCGCACGGCGCCTGCAGCGCTACCAGCCGGATGTGCGCCTGCAGCTGGATATTCCGGCGGACATGGCACCGATCTGGGTGCACCCGGCGCTGGTCGAGCAGGCGGTATTCAATGTGATGGAGAACGCCGCCAAGTTCTCGCCACCCGGCGTACCGGTGGAAGTCCGCGCTCGCCAGCAGGCCAACGAACTGCGCATCGAGGTGATCGACGCCGGCCCCGGCATTCCCGATACCGAGCGCTCGCGCATCTTCGACATGTTCTACAGCGTGGAACGCGGTGATCGCGGCCGCCAGGGCACCGGCCTTGGCCTGACCATCTGCCAGGGCATGATCGGCGCGCATGGCGGCAGCGTCGAAGCGCTGCCGGGACGCGACGGACGCGGTACGCTGATACGCATGACCCTGCCCCTGCTCCAGCCCCACCCCGAGAGCCCGCGCGATGACGGCTGAAACGCCGGCCATTCCGCCACCGCGCGTGCTGGTGGTCGATGACGAAGTACAGATCCGGCGTTTTCTGGATATCTCACTGCGCGCGCAGGGTTATGCGGTGAGCCAAGCCGCCAACGGCGCCGAGGGCCTGCAGCGGCTGGCCGAGGATGGCGCCGATCTGGTGGTGCTGGATATCGGTCTGCCCGATATGGAAGGCCACGACGTGCTGGCTGAGCTGCGGCAATGGAGCCAGGTGCCGGTGATCATGCTCAGCGTGCGTGCCGGCGAAGCCGAGAAGGTGCGCGCCCTGGACAACGGCGCCAACGACTACGTGACCAAGCCGTTCGGCACCCAGGAGTTGATGGCGCGGGTGCGTGCGCTGCTGCGCAGCCGCAGCACCGACAGCGAGGGTCAGGTGCCGGTGTTCGATGACGGCCGCCTGCATATCGACCTGTCACGCCGCGATGTGCGCGTGGATGGCGAAGCGATTGCATTGACCCGCAAGGAGTACGCGTTGCTGGCGTTGTTGCTGCGCAATGCCGGACGGGTAGTGACCCAGCCGCAGATCCTGCAGGAAATCTGGGGACCAACGCACCGGCACGACACGCATTACCTGCGCATCCTGGTGGGGCGATTGCGGCATAAGCTGGGCGATTCGGCGCTGGAGTCGCGCTATCTGTTTACCGAGCCCGGGGTTGGTTTGCGGTTTGGTGGGGCGTGATCGTTGTGGTGGCTGTGGGAGCGGGGGGGGGCCCCCCCCCCCCTCACCCCCCGCCCGCCCCCCCCCGGCGCCCCCGCCCCGCCCCCCCCCCCCGCCCCCCCCCCCCCCCCCCCCCCCCCCCCCCCCCCCCCCCCCCCCCCCCCCCCCCCCCCCCCCCGCCCCGCCCCCCCCCCCCCCCCCCCACCCCCCCCCGCTCCCCGCCTGCGCCCCCGCGCCCCGGCCGGCCCGCGCCCCCCCGCCCCCCCCCCCCCCCCCCGCTCCCACAGGCAAGCGCAAGCAGAAGCAACGGCAACCCCTCCCTGGCCCTCCCCTTGGCTACGCCAAGGGGAGGGAGACAGGCGGCTGCGCTTCGATCTGACAGGCTGCGCGCACTACACCCCCTCCCTTTGGCGTAGCCAAGGGGAGGGTTGGGGAGGGGTGCTCTTTGCAGCAATCCCAAGCACCCGGCAAACCGCCATGCAGGAAAGCGACACGCGAGAACAAAAGCCCGCGAAAGCAAAAAGCCGCCCGCGCAACACGCGGACGGCTTTTCGCCAAACAATATTCGATCAGAACCCCAGCTCAGTCCCCACCGGCAACACCTGCAGCAACTGCTCGCGGAACACGCCCTTGATCCGCTCCAGCGCCACTTCATCATTGGCCTCGAAGCGCAGCACAAGCACCGGTGTGGTGTTGGAGGCACGCACCAGACCCCAGCCATCGCTGAAGTCGGCACGCAGACCGTCAATCGTCGAGATGCGCGCGCCGGCGAACGGCGAGTCCTCCACCTGCGCTGCAGCCACGATCAAGGCAACCTGCGCATGCTGGGTACCCTCTTCCACTGCCACCTTCAACTCCGGCGTGGAGATCGCATCCGGCAACTCGTTCAGCACCTCGGACGGTTCTTCATCACGCTGCGCCAGAATCTCCAGCAGGCGCGCCGCCGCGTACAGGCCATCATCAAAGCCGTACCAGCGTTCCTTGAAGAAGAAATGGCCGCTCATTTCGCCGGCCAGCTCGGCATCGGTCTCGCGCATCTTGGCCTTGACCAGTGAATGCCCGGTCTTCCACATCATCGGACTGCCACCATTGCGCAGAATGTAATCCGACAACTTGCCCGTGCACTTCACGTCGTAAATGACCATCGCGCCAGGGTTGCGGGCCAGCACATCGGCGGCGAACAGCATCAGCAGGCGGTCGGCGAAGATGATCTTGCCGTCCTTGGTGACCACACCAAGACGGTCACCATCACCGTCAAAGGCCACGCCCAGGTCTGCGTCGAAGCGCTTGACCATCTGCACCAGGTCTTCGAGGTTGTGCGGGTCGCTGGGGTCCGGGTGGTGGTTGGGGAAGCTGCCATCCACCTCGCAGTACAGCGGAATCACTTCGGCACCAATGGCTTCCAGCAACTGCGGTGCCACCGCGCCGGCCACGCCATTGCCGGCGTCGGCGACGATCTTGAGTGGGCGGTCCAGCTGCACGTCGTCGGCAATGCGTTGCACGTAGTCATCGATGACCTCGCGCTGCTGCAGGCTGCCTTCGTTGTCAGCATGCTGCAGGCGGCCTTCCTGGATGCGCTTGTGCAGATCAGTGATGGCGTCGCCGGACAGCGTTTCGCCACCGATGACGATCTTGAAGCCGTTGTAGTCCGGCGGGTTGTGGCTGCCAGTGACTGCAACGCAGCTGCCCGCACGCAGGTGGTAGCTGGCGAAATACACCACCGGGGTCGGGGCCATGCCGATATCGATCACATCGCAACCAGCGCGACGCAGGCCGGTGATCAAGGCATCGGCCAGCTCCGGCCCGGACAGACGACCGTCACGACCCACCACCACATCGCGCAGGCCCTGCGCCTGCATTTCGCTACCAATGGCCTGACCGATCAGGATGGCGACACTGGCATTCAACTCGGTGCCAAGCACGCCGCGGATGTCGTAGGCACGGAAAATGACCGGCAATACCGCTTCAGCCCCGGATTCGACCCGCGCCTGCGGCGCATCGTCCGCGCGTGCATTGGCCGAAGCCGGCAGCGGCTGCGGGTCCTGCTGCAGCGCTTCCTGCAAGGTCAAGCCGCCATCGTCAGCCTGTACGGTGTTCTTGCGCAGGACCGGCAGATTCGCCAAACGCTTGCGCCCCAGCAGCAGCAACAAAGCAGTGGCCAACAGCAACAGCGCCACGATGGCGCTGGCAATCACCCCCAGGCCCATCGCACCGGTGCTGGCATCCGGCAGCTCGGCCACAACGCGCAGGCCGGTGTCACCGACTGGGCGCGCCAACGCATCAGCGCTGTTACCCAGGTTGCTTGCGCCCTTCTGGACGATGGTGAAACCGCCTTGGCGCAGCCCCAGGAAGGCGCTGCTCGGCGAATCAATGCCATCAAACACGGAGGTCAGCCGGGTCAGCGGCTGGCGGATGTAGACCACCGCCGGCTTGCCCTGCAGCAGCACCGGTGCAGCCAGGCCCAAGCGCGGGCTGCCGCCATCGCGGACCACCAGCGCCACCGGCTGGCCGGTGGCCATGGCCTGTTCCAGCAGTGCCAACCGCGAGTAACCGAACGCCGCTGGCTCGGCATAAGCCTCAGCCAGACTGGCGTCGAGAACCTGCGCGTCCTCCACACCGGTCCACTTGTCACGTACCGCCAAGGCAGCGGCTGCTGCATCGCCGCTGGCCAGCGCGATTTTCACCGGCTCCAGCGCCAGCTGCTTGCCGAACTGCGCGGTCTGCACGGTCAATGCCTGTTGCACACCAGCAACGGCACGATCACGGGATTGCTCAAGCCCGGCACTGGTACCGGACTGCATCCATTGATCTACCGCGCTCCAGCCGAACCAACCGGCCAACAACAGCAGCAGCACCGCCAGCAGTGGCGTTGATCGACCCAGCGCAGGACGTGGTCGCCCGCTCTCGTTGCCTTGGCTCATCGTGCGTTCCCCCCTGTCAGCGCACCCCGGTGTGGCCGAATCCACCCGTTCCACGTGCACTGTCGATGAAAGTATCTACTACCTGCAACGTTACGCGTGCAATTGGCATCACTACCAATTGCGCGATACGGTCGCCTGGTTCGATGGTGAAGGCGTCGCGGCCGCGGTTCCACACGCTGATCAGCAGTGGCCCTTGGTAATCGGCATCGATCAGACCGGTGCCATTTCCGAGCACGATGCCGTGCCGATGACCCAACCCGGAGCGCGGCAGAACCACCGCGCACAGGCCCGGATCGGCGATATGGATTGCGATGCCGCTGGGCAGCAACGCCGCATCACCCGGCTCCAGCGTCAAAGGCGCTTCGGTCGCCGCGCGCAGGTCCATGCCGGCACTGGCTTCGGTGGCGTAGGCCGGCAGCGGCCAACTGTCGCCGAAGCGCGGGTCCAGCAGCTTCACCTGCAAGGGCTGCAGTTCATTACTCATGCATCCAACCTCTCGGCAATCAAATCCAGCAACTGTTCGGCAAGTTGGGTCTTGGCAGTGCCCGGGAACTCGCGCAGGCCGCCGTTCCAGTAGGCCACGGCTGCGTTCTGGTCACTCTCAAAACCATTGCCGGCAATACCGACCTGGTTGGCGATGATCAGATCCAGATGTTTGTCGGCCAGCTTGCCGCGCGCGTACTTCTCCACATCGTGAGTTTCAGCAGCAAAGCCCACCACCAGCTTCAAGGCCTGCTCGTGCACGGCCACTTCGGCGAGGATGTCGGCGGTACGCACCAGCTCCAGGGTCAGGGTCTGGGTGCCTGCGGTCTTTTTCAGCTTCTGCGGTGAGACCTGACGTGGTGTGTAATCGGCCACGGCGGCGGCACCGATATAGATATCGGCCGGCAAGGCACCCAGCACGGCCTCACGCATCTGCGCGGCCGAGCGCACATCAATGCGCTGCACGCCGGCCGGCGTGGCCAGCTGCACCGGACCGCTGACCAGCACCACCTGCGCGCCCTGCCGGGCGGCGGCGGCGGCCAGGGCGTAGCCCATCTTGCCGCTGCTGCGGTTGCCGACATAGCGCACCGGATCCAGATCTTCGTAGGTGGGGCCGGCACTGATGAGCACGCGCATGCCGTTCAGGCGGCCCGGCTTGACCGGCGCCTGCGGTGCGACATTGCCGGCAAGCGCAGCAATGATGGTCGGTGCTTCACTGACCCGGCCCGGTCCGGATTCGCCCTCGGCCAACGGGCCATCTTCCGGCCCGATCACCTGCACACCGCGCTCGCGCAGCAGCGCCATGTTGGCTTGGGTAGCCGGGTGCAGCCACATGCGGTGGTTCATCGCCGGGCACACGGTCAGCGGCGCGGTACTGGCCAGACACAGGGTGGTCACCAGATCGTCGGCATTGCCGTGCGCCAGCCGAGCCAACAGATCGGCAGTAGCCGGGGCGATGAGGATGCGGTCGGCCCAGCGCGCCAGTTCGATATGGCCCATGGCCTGCTCGGCGGCACTGTCCCACAGGGTGGTGCGGGTGGGATGGCCGGACAGCGCCTGGAAGCTCAGCGGGGTGACGAACTGCTGTGCACCCGCCGTCATCGCCACCTGCACGGTGGCGCCGGCATCACGCAGCCGACGCACCAGCTCCAGCGACTTGTACGCGGCAATGCCGCCGCCTACGCATAGCAGCAGCTTCTGTCCTTCCAAGGGGCGGGAAGTGGGGGAAACGGCGGTCACGGATGGGGATTCCTAGGTACAGAAGAAGGGTTAGCTTAACCGAAGGCTTTGTTACGCCTGATCCAGTTTTTGGCAAATGGCGGTGAATCTGCCACTCATGCATATCCGTGATTGGCCCAGCGCTGAACGCCCGCGCGAAAAATTACTGGCACGTGGTGCGGCTGCACTTTCCGATGCGGAACTGCTGGCGATTTTCCTCGGTTCGGGCCTGCGCGGGCACGATGCGGTGCAGACCGCCCGCGAGCTGCTGCAGGGCCACGGCCCGCTGCGGGCGCTGCTGGACCGCAGTGCGCCGCAACTGGCCAAGCTGCCCGGGCTGGGCCCGGCCCGCGCCTGCCAGCTCAGCGCCGCGCTGGAACTGGGCCGACGCCATCTGGCCGCCGCGCTGGAGCGCGGCGATGCACTGACCGACCCGGCCGCCGCCGGCCGCTACTTCGCCCAACGCCTGCGCCACCGGCCGCAGGAGGTGTTTGCGGCGCTGTTTCTGGACAACCGGCATCGGGCATTGGCCTTTGAGGAGTTATCCACAGGAACCGTAGACAGCGCCGAGGTACATCCGCGTGAAGTCGTCCGCCAGGCCTTGGCCCACAACGCTGCGGCAGTAATCGTCGGGCACAATCACCCGTCCGGGAATCCTGAACCGTCAGCGGCCGACCGTGCCATCACCGCGCGCCTGCAGCAGGCCTTGGCGCTGGTGGATATCCGCCTGCTCGACCACTTCGTGATCGGTGACGGTGCGCCGGTGTCGCTGGCCGCGCGGGGCTGGGTCTGAACGGCTCAGCCTGAACCACCTTCCGCCTACCCCGGCCCCAAAAACCGCCTGGTCGGGCACGGGGATCCCCTTGACCGCTGGCCGACGCGGTTTTTCCGTTTTTTTGACATTGCTGACCCCAGCTGGCGTGCCGCGGGCGGCCTTGCCGCAGGTCAGGTAAAATGGTCAGTTCCGCGCTTCAAGCAGAATAGTCACGTGAAAGCCCAACTCCGCGCCCTCATCGGCCAAGGCATCGAAGCCTTGCGCGCCAACGGCACTTTGCCTGCCGACACCCTGCCGCCGGATTTCGTGGTCGAGCGACCCAAGACCCGCGAACACGGTGATTTCGCCACCAACGCCGCCATGCTGCTGGCCAAGGCCGCGCGCAGCAATCCGCGCGCCGTTGCCCAGGCACTGCTTGCCGCGTTGCCGGCCAGCGATGACATCGTCAATGTCGAGATCGCCGGCCCTGGCTTCATCAATTTCAAACTCTCGCCGGTGGCTTACCAGCGCGAAGTGGTCAGCGTGCTCAAGGAAGCCGAGGACTACGGCCGCAACCTGAGCGGCAACGGCCGCAGCGTCGGCGTCGAGTACGTGTCGGCCAACCCGACCGGCCCGCTGCATGTCGGCCACGGCCGCGCTGGTGTGATCGGCGATTGCATTGCGCGCGTGCTGGAAGTCAACGGCTGGAACGCCAAGCGCGAGTTCTATTACAACGACGCCGGCGTGCAGATCGAAAACCTGGCCAAGTCGGTGCAGGCACGTGCGCGCGGCTTCAAGCCGGGCGACGAGCAGTGGCCGGCCGAAGCCTACAACGGTGAATACATCGGCGACGTGGCCAAGGCCTACCTGCTCGGTGAAACGGTGGACCTGGAAGGCAGCCAGATCGTCGGCGCCAAGGATGCCGAGAACCTGGAGGAAGTCCGCCGCTTCGCCGTTGCCTACCTGCGCAACGAGCAGAACCTGGACCTGGCCGCATTCGGCGTGGATTTCGACATCTACTTCCTGGAAAGCTCGCTGTACAAGGACGGCAAGGTTGCCGAGACCGTGCAACAGCTGATCAGCTCCGGCCACACCTACGAGGAAGGCGGCGCGCTGTGGCTGCGCTCCACCGACTTTGGTGACGACAAGGACCGCGTGATGCGCAAGTCCGACGGCACCTACACCTACTTCCTGCCGGACGTGGCCTATCACCTGAGCAAGTGGCAGCGCGGTTACGAACGCGCCATCACCGAACTGGGCGCCGACCACCACGGCTCGTTGGCGCGCGTGCGCGCCGGCCTGCAGGCACTGGACCTGGGCATTCCCAAGGGCTGGCCGGAATACGTGCTGCACCAGATGGTGACGGTGATGCGTGGTGGCGAGGAAGTGAAACTGTCCAAGCGTGCCGGCAGCTACCTGACCCTGCGCGACCTGATCGAAGAAGTGGGCAGCGATGCGGTGCGTTGGTTCCTGATCGCGCGCAAGCCCGATTCGCAGCTGACCTTCGACATCGACCTGGCCCGCCAGCAGAGCAGCGACAACCCGGTGTTCTATGTGCAGTACGCGCATGCCCGCGTGTGCTCACTGCTGCGCCAGGCGCAGGAGAAGGGCCTGGACTACAAGCAGGCCGAGGGTCTGGCCGCGTTGTCGCGTCTTGGCGACGACGCCTCGCTGGAACTGATGAACGAAATCTCGCGCTACCCGGAAGTGGTGGAAGCGGCCGGCATCGCGCTGGAACCGCATCAGGTCGCGCAGTACCTGCGTGAATTGGCACACGCTTTCCACACGTGGTATCACGGCACCCCCGTGCTGGTGGATGATGCAGCCGAGCGCAACGCCAAGCTCACCTTGGCCAGCGCCGCACGGCAGACCCTGGCCAATGGCCTGAGCATCCTGGGCGTCAGTGCCCCGGAAAAGATGTAAACACCTGGAGACGCAGTAGACATGGCAGCACGACGCGGCAAAACCCAAGCCCGGCGCAACAACGACAATGGCACGCCCGGCTGGGTGTGGCTGGTTGCCGGCGTGGCGATTGCGGCGGTGGTGTTCCTGGCGGCGCCGAACCTGTTCAAGAAGGACGGCGACGGTTTCCTGCGCGTAGGCCCGCAGCCCAACCCCGACGCACAGCCGGCGCCGGTTGCTGATGCCGACGTCGACGCCACTGTGGAATCGAACAAGCCAGCCACGCCTGCCGGTGCCAAGCCGGAGGAGAAGCCAGCCACCCAGTACGACTTCTACACCCTGCTGCCGGGCACGGAAGTGCAGATGTCCGACGCCGAGCTGGCCGCCAGCGCCAAGGCCGAGGAACAGCGCCGTGCGGCTGCAGCGCGCGCGACTGCGGCAGCAACGCCGGCTACCCCGCCAACCGATGCCCAGCGTGCGCAGGCTGCGTTGGAAGGGCGTCCGTTGCCGGCACCAGTGAGCGAGACCACCCGCCAGCCGGCACCGATCAGCGAAACCGCTGCTCGGCCGACGCAGGTTGCCAGCGCTACCCCGGCACCTGCAGCCACGGCACCCAAGCCGGCGCCTGCAGCGGCAGCTCCTGCTCCAGCTGCGACGGTTGCAACTGCCGCGCCGGCAGCAGCGACCGAGAACGTCCGCTACATCCTGCAGGCGGGTGCATTTGGAGCGTCGGGTGATGCCGAATCGACCAAAGCCAAGCTGGCGATGATGGGTTTGGCTGCGCGGGTGGAATCGGCGCAGATCAACGGCAATACCGTGTACCGCGTGCGCATGGGCCCGTACGGCACCGCCAGCGAACTGGCCGAGGCCAAGGCCAAGCTCAACGGTACCGGTTTGCAGGCCATGGCGATCAAGGCGCAGTGAAGTCGCCTACGGCGGCTTCACCCCAAAGTTTGTAAAGCAAACTTTGGGCCCCGTGCCCGTTACATCCAAAACCCCGCGCCTGTCGGCGCGCCCCCTTTACTAAAGGGGGCTGTTGCGACTGACAGGTCGCTCGAAGAGCTTCTCGATCATTCAGGCCCTGACATCGTTTTGATGTTGGGGCTTTTTGTTGGTGCCGCTGTAGCGCCGGTACGTGCAGGCACCTGGGGCTTTGAGTGCGCATTTGCTCGAGAGTTGGTTTCTCTTGCGCCGGTGTTTTTCCTGCGAAGAGCCCCCCTCCCCAACCCTCCCCTGCACCTGCGGCGCAAGGGAGGGAGCAAAGCGCGACTTCGCTACGCGTCGCCGCAACCCGACAGGTCACACAGTCAGCCCCCTTCCCTTGCGCCGCAGGCGCAGGGGAGGGCTGGGGAGGGGTGCTTGGCTTTGGCTTTGGCTTTGGCTGTGGCTTTAGCTTTAGCTTTAGCCCTTCTCCCGCCTGCGGGAGAAGGGTTGGGATGAGGGGCGCTTTGGCGTTGGCTTTTTGCTTTGGTACTTGCTTGTGCCCTCGGCCCCACACCCCCAATATCCCAAAGTGCGAAAATCAACATCCCCCGCCCCAAGGATTCCGCAATGTCCAAGACCGCTCTGATCACCGGCGCCACCTCTGGCTTCGGCGCCGCCGCTGTCCGCCGCTTTGCTGCGGCCGGCTGGAAAGTGATCGCCACCGGTCGTCGTGCCGAGCGCCTGCAGCCGCTGGTTGAAGAATTCGGCGCCGACAACATCCACGTCGCCGCCTTCGACATCCGCGACGCCGCTGCAATGGAAGCCGCGCTGGCCGCATTGCCGCCTGCCTTCCGCGACATCGACCTGCTGGTCAACAACGCCGGCCTCGCTCAAGGCACCGCTGCTGCCCAGCACGCCAGCCTGGAAGACTGGCGCACGATGATCGACACCAACATCACCGCGCTGGTGACGCTGACCCATCACCTGCTGCCGAAGCTCGTAGAACGCCGTGGCGCAATCATCAACATCAGCTCCACCGCCGCGCTGTATCCGTATCCGGGCGGCAATGCCTACGGCGGTACCAAGGCTTTCGTCAGCCAGTTCTCGCTGGGCCTGCGTGCAGACCTGCACGGCACCGGCGTGCGCGTGACTGCGATCGAGCCGGGCATGGCTGAAACCGAGTTCACCCTGGTGCGTACACATGGCAATCAGGCCGCATCCGATCAGCTGTACGGCGGTGCCAGCCCGATGACCGCGCAGGACATCGCCGAGCAGATTTTCTGGGTGGCCACGCTGCCGGCGCACTTGAACGTCAACCGCATCGAATTGATGCCGGTGAGCCAGTCGTTTGCTGGCTTCCAGGTGGCACGCAACGCCTGATCGCACAGGGCGCAGCCCTTGGCTGCGCCTTCGCGGAAACTCAGTCCAGCCAGCCGTCACGCTCGCTGTGCAGGATGCGGCCATCGATACCGCTCATGCGCACTTCCACGCGCTGGTTGCGGGCATTGCGCGCTTCCAGCTTCCAGGTCGCACCATCGCGTTCCAGCGAATGGATCTCGCGCAGGCCTGCGGCGCCGGCACGGGCCAGGATCTGCTCGCTGCCCAGCAGGGTGCGGCCATCGTGCTCATCGAAGATCTCGCCGGTCGCCGGGTCTACCCACACTTCAGCGAAGCGGCCATCAGCGCGTGCGACATCGGCTTCCCACAAGCCGTCGTCCTTCTCGATCTCGTGGATCTGGGTATAGCCAGCGGCACGCAGCTTCTGCTCGACCTCGGCCATGCCCAGCGACTTGGTCTGTGCATGGGCGCTAGTGCTCAATGCTGCGGCGATGGCGACGGTGGCGAACAATGACTTCAACATGGGGGAGTTCCTTGAGTGCTGCCGGATCAGCCCGGCCAAAACAGTCTCCGCCGCCTGTCTAACAACACCCTAGCCAGCGCTGTTAGTCGATTGTTAGCCAGGCGCGGTATCAATAGCGCCATGTTTTCCTACCGCATCCTTGTCGCCCTCGCTGGCCTGTCCTTGCTGACGGCAGGCACGCCGCTGGCCATCGCCCACGGCCAGGACGCCGCACAACAGACCGCACGCCAAGCCCTCAAGCAGGGCCGCTACGTGCCCTTGGAAAACATCGTGCGCGACGCGCTGAAGCGACATCCCGGCAAACTGCTGGAAGTTGAACTGGATGACGGCATCTACGAAGTGGAAATCCTGCGCGCAGACGGCGTGGTCATCGAGCTCGACTATGATGCCCGCAGCGGTGCCTTGCTGAAGACCGAACTGGACGATTGATGCGGATCCTGTTGGCCGAAGACGACCTTGAACTGACCAGCCGCCTGCAGCCGCTGCTGGAGCAGGCCGGCTACGTGGTCAACCATGTCAGCGACGGCCGTGAAGCCGAGGAACTCGGCCAGATCGAAGAACTGCAGGCAGCCATCGTCGACCTTGGCCTGCCCGGCTTGGATGGGCTCAGCGTGATCGAGCGCTGGCGTGGCAATGGCCGCGACTTCCCGGTGTTGGTACTGACCGCACGCGGGCGTTGGCACGACAAGCTGGCCGGCTTCGATGCTGGCGCCGATGACTACCTGACCAAACCCTTCCAGGCCGATGAGCTGATCCTGCGCCTGCGGGCGCTGATCCGCCGCAGCAACGGCCACGCCAGCGCGCAGCTGAGCTGTGGACCGCTGCAATTGGAGATCAACGCCGGGCGCTTCCTGCTGGAAGGACAACCGCTGTCACTGAGCCCGCAGGAATTCCGCCTGCTCAGCTATTTCATCCACCATCCCGGCAGCGTCGTCAGCCGCCAGCGGCTGGGCGAGCAGGTCTTCGATGGCGGCCATGATCCGGACTCCAATGCGTTGGACGTATTGTTGGGACGACTGCGACGCAAACTGGGCCTGGACATGATCCAGACCGTGCGCGGCCAGGGCTGGCGCCTGGTCGCGCCAGCATGAAGGCGCTTTCGCTGCGTGCGCGCTTGCTGCTGGCTGGCGGCTTGGGGCTGGTGCTGGTCTCGGTGCTGGCCGGCGTGCTGCTGGGGCGCTTGTTCGAACAGGCCGCACGCGACAATCTGGATACGCAATTGGAGCAGGACCTGCTGACCGTACTGGCACAGGCCGAGATTGACGCCAGCGGCAAGCTCACGTTGCGCCAGGAACCCAACGATGCACACTTCCAACGGGTGTTCTCCGGCGCGTACTGGCAGATCGCCGCAACCGATGGGCAAGTGCTGCTGCAATCACGCTCGTTGTGGGACGAGAGCCTGCAGCCACCGATTCCAAAGGCTCCCTCCCAGGCAAGCGGCGTGGACTTCAGCGGTCCGATGCAGCAGCCCCTGCGCGGCCTGACCCAACAGGTGCGTCTGCCGCGCAGCCAGGCTCCATTGCAGGTCACTGTCGCCAGCGATCGCAGCCAACTGGATGCCGATGTCGCCCGCTTCCGCCAGCGCTCTGCACTGGCGATGGCGGTGTTGATCGCGGCGTGGCTGGCGGTGCTGGTCAGCCAAGTGCAATTCGGCCTGCGCCCATTGCGCGCGCTTGGCAGGCGCGTGGAGCAGGTGCGCCACGGCGATGCCGCACAGATCAGCAGCGAGGGGCTTGGCCGTGAAGTGGCGCCGCTGGCAGATGAACTCAACGCCCTGCTTGCCCATCACCAGCGCATGGTCAGCCGCGCACGCAGCAGCGCCCAGGATCTGGCGCATGCACTGAAGACACCGCTGAGTGTGTTGCATGCCGAAGCCGATGGCAGCGGCGAGCACTGGCGGCAAACCCTGCGCGAGCAAAGTCGCCGCATGCAGGCCAGCATTGATCGGTATCTGGCCGCTGGCATGGCAGCGGATCGGCATCAACGCAGTGCCCTCGCGCCAGTCGCGCAATCGTTGTGCCGACTGATGCAGCGTGTGCACGGCGAGCGTGGCATACACTTCGTCGCCGACGATATAGATGCACAACTGTGCTTTGCCGGCGCGGCAGCCGACCTCGAAGAAATGCTCGGCAACCTGCTAGACAACGCTGGCCGCTGGGCGGCACATGAAGTGCGCATCCAGGCGCGTGCAGACAATCAGCAGGTGCTGATCGACATCATCGACGACGGCCCGGGCTTGGCCGAGGAAGCGCTGCAACAGGTGCTGCAACGTGGCGTACGTCTGGACGAGCGTGATGGCAGCAGCGGGCTTGGGCTGGCGATAGTCGGCGACATCGTCGACAGCTATGGCGGCAGCTTGACCCTGCGCAATACCGGCAGCGGGCTGTGCGCAAGCCTGCAGCTGCCGAGGGCCTGAGCGCACACCAAATCAGATCGCCAAATAAAACGCCGCGCAGGAAACCTGCGCGGCGTTTCTTTTCTTGCAGGTGCTGATGGTTCAGCCCAGCGGTTCGTCCGACAGGTAAGTGTAACCGGTCAGGCCCGCTTCCAGCGCGGCATCCAGTTCTGCGGCACGTTCGGCCGACAGATCGGCGGCAGCCACGCGATCACGGTAGGAACGACGCAGGTCGTCCAGGCTGTAACCCACGTAGTCCAGCATCACGTCGGTGGTGTCACCGCGACGCTGCTGGGTGATCACGTAGCCGTCGTCTTCCACCACTACTTCCACCGCGTCTGTATCGCCGAACAGGTTGTGGATGTCGCCGAGGATTTCCTGGTAGGCACCGACCAGGAAGAAGCCGATGCGGTAGCTCTCGCCATGGCGCACAGCGTGCAGCGGCAGCGAGCTGTCGAGGCTTTCGTTCTCAACGTAGGTCTTGACCATGCCATCGGAATCGCAGGTCATGTCGGCGATCACGCCGCGACGCTCGGGACGCTCATTCAAGCGCTCGATCGGCACGATCGGGAACACCTGGTCGATTGCCCATGCATCCGGGATCGATTCGAACACGCTGAAGTTGACGAAGTACTTGTCGACCAACCGGTCGTTCAATTCGTCCAACGCCGGGCGATGGCTCTTTTCGTCATAGCTCAGGCGCGCACGCACGCCATTGGCAATGGCGTAGAACAGATCGTCGATGCGCGCACGCTGCGGCAGGTCGATCTGCCCCAGCGCATAGGCGCTCAGCCCTTCGGCATGGAAATGCTGGGCTTCCTGGAACAGCTCCACCGCCGGGCGCTGGTCGAGTTCCTCGTGGATCTCGCGCAGGTGGCGGATCGCCGCCGGCTCATCGTCATGCGCTTCCGGCACGCGGCCTTCGGCGGCCTGTTCCACTTCCGACACATTGGCGATCAGCACCGCGTGGTGCGCGGTCATTGCGCGGCCACACTCGGTGATGATGCGCGGCGGGGTCAGGCCATGCGCTTCGCAGGCCTCGGCCAGCGGCTGCACGATGTTGCTGGCGTAGGCATTGAGGCCGTAGTTGATCGAGCAATAGCTGCGCGAACGGGTGCCTTCGTAATCGATGCCCAGGCCGCCGCCGACATCGACGTGGCTGATCTTCGCGCCCAGCTGCGACAGCTCGACGAAGTAACGGGTGGCCTCGCGCATGCCGTTGGCGATGTCGCGCACATTGCTGATCTGGCTGCCCATGTGGAAATGCAGCAGGCTCAGGCAATCGGCGTATTCGGTGTCACGCAGGGCCTTCCACAGGTCCAGCAGCTGGCGCGGGGACAGGCCGAACTTGGCCTTGTCGCCGCCGCTGTTCTGCCACTTGCCGGCGCCCAGCGAGGCCAGACGCATGCGCACGCCGAGGCCCGGCATCACGTCCAGCGCCTTGGATTCCTCCAGCACCAGCTTCAGTTCGGACGGCTTCTCGATGACGATATAGGTCTGCAGGCCGAGCTTGCGGCCGATCAGGGCCAGGCGGATGTACTCGCGGTCCTTGTAGCCGTTGCAGACAATCAGCCCGCCCGGCCGGCTCAGCGCCAGCACCGCCATCAGCTCCGGCTTGGAGCCGGCTTCCAGGCCGAAGCCCTCGCCGTGGTGGCTGGCCAGGGTGCCGGCCACGCCACGGTGCTGGTTCACCTTGATCGGGTAGACCGCGGTATAGCCGCCTGCGTAGTCCCAGTCGGACTGGGCCTGGGCGAACGCCGCCTGCAGCTTGCCCAGGCGCTGGCCGAGGATGTCCGGGAAGCGCACCAGCAATGGCAGTTTGGCGCCGGCGGCACGCGCCGAATCGACAACCTGCGGCAACGACACCGCCGCGCCCTGGGCGCCTGCGGGACGGACCACGACGTGCCCGGCGGCATCGACGTCGAAATAACCATCAGACCAGTGCGGAATCGAATAGGTCTTGCGGGCCTGTTCGAGGGACCAATCGCTCATCGGCGTAGCAACTCTCAGCTGTGGATAAATAAGGACGCGCATTCTAACGCTAGCGGGGCAAGGGTCCGTTACAATCCGCGCCCGCGCCTTTCCCCCAGCCTGACTGACCAGCCTGACTGAATCGGGGTTCAGGACCAGATTACGGGTGAAACCCTGCTGTGGCAGGCTCACCGCTGCCCTCATCCGCCCCTTTGGGGCACCTTCTCCCGCCTGCGGGAGAAGGGAAAAGTCCATTGCACCCAGGAATCATCATGACCTCCAACGAAAACTGGTTCATCGAACACTTCCAGCCGACCGGTTCGGCTATTGGTTTCCGCATCACCGGCAAGCTGGACGAGGTGCAGTCGCCGTTCCAGAAGATCGAGATCTACGACAGCACCGACTGGGGCAAGTTGATGGTCATCGACGGCGCCATGATGCTGACCACCAAGGACAACTTCTTCTACCACGAGATGATCAGCCACCCGGTGCTGTTCACCCACCCGGCGCCCAAGCGCGTGGTCATCATCGGCGGCGGCGATTGCGGCACCCTGCGCGAGGTGCTCAAGCACCCGGGCGTGGAGAGCGCCACCCAGTGCGATATCGACGAGCAGGTCACCCGCATGGCCGAGAAGTACTTCCCGGAACTGTGCGAATCCAACGGTGACGCCCGCGCCGAGCTGCTGTTCGACGACGGCGTGGCCTACATGGCCAACTGCACCCCGGGCAGCGTCGACGTGGTGATCGTCGACTCCACCGACCCGGTTGGCCCGGCCGAAGGCCTGTTCAACAAGGCCTTCTTCGAAAGCTGCTTCCGCGCCCTGAAGGACGACGGCCTGCTGGTGCAGCAGAGCGAGTCGCCGCTGGCCCTGCTGGAGCTGATCAAGGACATGCGTTCGGAAATGGGCAAGGCTGGCTTCCAGTCGTTCAAGACCCTGCCGTTCCCGCAGCCGTGCTACCCGACCGGCTGGTGGTCGGTGACCGTGGCCAGCAAGCAGGCCGGTTTCGGCTTCGGCTTCCGCGAGGCCGATTCGGCCGCCAAGCCGTTCGACACCCTGTACTACACCGCCCCGCTGCACACCGGCGTGCTGGTCAGCCCGCCGTTCGTGGCCAAGGCCCTGGGCGAATAAGCCCGCTGCCAGCGCCGTGAATCGAACCCCGCGCCCGCAACGGCGCGGGGTTTTTCGTTCAGGGCCGGACGCCGCGCACACGCCCCTGTCGGTGACAACCGCGCGATCGCAACAATCATTTCCGTCACAGGATTCCTACATTTTTTTTACATTCAGCAATTCATGGACTGTGCAGTTTTATAATTGCCGCACATCCCCGCCCGCCCAGGGCACGTTAGACCGGCTTTGCAAGACGCTTTCCGCGCCATGCCCGCGTCAGGAAGGTTTTGATGAACACATTGCCCAATTTCGACGGCGAACACGCGGTTGTTCCCGCCCACCATCTGCTCAAGCGTGGCGAACGCCTGCTGGAGCCTGACGTCTACCGCACCGAACTGGACGGCCGCCCGGCGGTGGTCAAGGACTACCGCCGCTATCAAGGCACGCCGCTGTCGCCGGTGGCGCGCCTGCTGGTCCGTCGCGAAGCCAAGGTGCTCAAGCGCTTGCAGGGTTGGAAGCACGCTCCGGCGCTGCTGGGGACCCTCGGCGGTCTGGCGCTGGGCATGGAATTCATCCCCGGCGACACCCTGAGCGCCGGCGTGCAAGGCGTCACCCAGGAAGTCTTCGACCAGCTGCAGAACGCCTTGGCGCGCCTGCATGCGGCCGGCATCACCCATAACGACCTGCATGGCACCAATGTAGTGGTCAGCGCCGGCGTGCCGGTGCTGCTGGATTTCACCTCGGCGCTGCGCTCGCCACGTTGGTTCCGGAACTGGCCGATCTCGCGCCAGCTGCGCCGCAGTGACATGAAGAACCTGGTGAAGATGCGCCAGCGTCTAACTGGGCAGAAGCCTTCCGCCGAACAGGCCGCGGCGCTGGCTGAGCCGGGCTGGGTGCAAGCGGTGCGTAATGCGTGGAAGCGGCTTTATCGGTGGATCAAGGGCTAAAGCTGCCCCTCCCCTTGGCTGCGCCAAAGGGAGGGGCAGATCGCTTGGCCCCCTCCCTTGCGCCGAAGGCGGAGGGGAGGGCTGGGGAGGGGTGCTCTAAAGCTTTAGATCGTCAAAACCCCAAACCCACAAACCTCAAAGCGCATCCCCATCCAGCTCACCGGTGCGGATCCGCACCACGCTGCCCAGGTCATACACGAACACCTTGCCGTCGCCGATCTTGCCGGTGCCGGCCGCCTTGACGATGGCTTCCACCACCTCGTCAGCCTGCGCATCGGTCACCGCGACCTCGATCTTCACCTTCGGCAGAAAATCGACCACGTACTCGGCACCGCGGTACAGCTCGGTGTGGCCTTTCTGCCGACCAAAGCCCTTGACCTCGGTGACGGTGATACCGGCCACGCCACGTTCGGCCAGCGCCTCACGCACGTCGTCCAGCTTGAACGGCTTGACGATGGCCATGATCATCTTCATTGGTCGGCTCCTTGAGTTATGCCTGAAGCATACCGTGCAGGCTGACGTGCCACTAGCAAGGTTCCGGACTATCCTTACCATTGGCACTAACCGATACCGATGCCCGCAACCAACAGCCGCCGCCTAGGCTCGGCTCACCCCTGCGGAGAAACCCCATGATCGACCTCAACCACATCGACGAGCTGGCCCGCCGCCTGAGCAGCCTGGTGCCGCCGGGCCTGCGCGAATCGCGCGAAGAACTGCAGGCCACCTTCAAGACCGCGCTGCAGGCCGGGCTGAGCAAGCTGGACCTGGTCACCCGCGAAGAATTTGAAGTGCAGCGCGCCGTATTGCTGCGCACCCGTGAAAAGCTCGACGCGCTGGAACACGCTGTCGCTGCCTTGGAAAACCGCGCCTCCGACAAGAACGCCTGAGCGCCGGGCGGTGAGCCTGGCGCTGGTGCACAGCCGCGCCCGTGCGGGTGTGCATGCACCGCTGGTGCAGGTGGAAGTGCACCTGTCCGGCGGCCTGCCCTTCACCCAGATCGTCGGCCTGCCCGAGGCGGCAGTGCGCGAATCGCGCGACCGGGTGCGCGCCGCCATCCTGTGCGCGCAGTTCGACTATCCCGCACGACGCATCACCATCAATCTTGCGCCGGCCGATCTGCCCAAGGAGGGCGGGCGTTTTGATCTGCCCATCGCGCTCGGCATCCTCGCTGCCAGTGGCCAGATCGACCGCAATGCGCTGGCCGACTACGAGTTCATCGGCGAACTGGCATTGACCGGTGAATTGCGCGCGGTAGATGGCGCACTGCCTGCAGCAATCTCTGCCGCCAATGCCGGGCGCTGCCTGATCGTGCCACCGGGCAACGCGGGCGAAGCAGCGCTGGCCCAACATGCGCAGGTCAAGGTCGCACGCACGCTGCTGGAAGTCTGCGCCGCACTGAGCGGCAGCAAACAGCTGCCCGATGCGCATGTTCCGGCAACCGAACCCGCAGCACTCGCAGACCTGAGTGATGTGCGCGGTCAGCAACATGCGCGGCGTGCACTGGAAATTGCTGCGGCCGGCGGCCATCATCTTCTGCTTCTGGGCTCACCCGGCTGCGGCAAGACCCTGTTGGCCTCGCGCCTGCCCGGCATCCTGCCCGAGGCCAGCGAGGAAGAAGCACTGGAATCCGCTGCCATCGCCTCGATCAGCGGCCGCGGTGTTGATCCCAGTCGCTGGCGGCAACGCCCATATCGTGCCCCGCATCACACCGCCAGCGCAGTTGCCTTGGTTGGCGGCGGCTCGCATCCGCGCCCTGGAGAAATCTCCCTCGCGCACAACGGCGTTTTGTTTCTCGATGAACTGCCCGAGTGGAGCCGCCATGCCTTGGAAGTTCTGCGCGAGCCGCTGGAGTCCGGCACGGTCACCGTCTCGCGGGCAGCACGCAGTATGGAGTTCCCTGCGCGCTTCCAGTTGGTTGCCGCGATGAACCCCTGCCCCTGCGGATGGGCAGGTGATAGCAGCGGCCGTTGCCGTTGTTCGGCCGAAAACATCCGTCGCTATCGCGCACGCATCTCCGGGCCGCTGCTGGACCGCATCGATCTGCATCTGCAGGTGCCGCGGCTGGCGCCGAGTGAGTTGCGTGGCGATGCAAGCGCAGGCGAAAGCAGCGCCGTTGTGCGCGAGCGGGTGATGCAGGCACGGACACGCCAGTTGCATCGAGCGGGCAAGGCCAACGCGCATCTTGGCCAAGCGGAGACGCTGCGCGACTGTGTGCTGTCCACTGCTGATGGTGATCTGCTTGAGCAGGCGATGGAGCGCTTGCAGCTGTCCGCGCGATCGATGCACCGGATTCTGCGGGTAGCACGGACGATTGCCGATCTTGCTGCCGAAACTGTCATCCAACGGGCGCATCTGACCGAGGCGATTGGCTATCGGCAGCTGGATCGGGGTGGGGTTGGGGGTGAGGGGTAGGTTGCTGGAGGCGAGGTGCTGCAACGGCCGAAACTTACCCCTCCCCAACCCTCCCCTGCGCTTCGCGCAAGAGAGGGGGCAGAGCTTGACCCCCTCCCTTTGGCGCAGCCAAGGGGAGGGCTGGGGAGGGGTGAGCTTCTGAAATTCCACATTCAAGACAAATCCCAAAAATCCGTTCACCATCGCCAGCAGCCCCTGCAGAGACCGGCCATGGAACGTATCGAACGCCCCTACTTCCCGATCATTTACGTGCGCGGCTACGCGATGACCCGCGATGAGATCGTCGAAACCACCTCCACACCATTCATGGGCTTCGAGGCCGGCTCCACCAAGATGCGCCAGGCCCAGGACGGCAGCATCGTCAAGTTCGTCTTCGAGTCGCCGCTGGTGCGCTTGATGAAGGACTATAACTACCGCGACGTCTACGAGTTCGGGGCCGAGCGCCGCGATCGCATCTCACCGCGCTGCATCGTCATCCATCGCTACTACGACCCCGCCGATCCGGCCTTCGGCGATGGCAAGACACCGTCCATCCCCGATGCCGCCGCCGCGCTTGGCAAACGCATCGAACAACTGCGTGACAGCATCTGCGGCAACAACGCGGCCATGCGCAAGGAGTTCCGCGTCTATCTGGTCGCACACTCGATGGGCGGGCTGATCTGCCGCTGCCTGCTGCAGAACCCGGACGTGGCCAGCGCCGAGGTGCGGGCCATGGTCGACAAGGCCTTCACCTATGCCACGCCGCACAACGGCATCGAGGTCGGCGGCATCAACCTGCCAAATCTGCTGTCGGTCAACGACATGAACAATTTCAACCGCAGCAATATGGGCAAGTACCTGAAGGTGCCCAAGGACAAGGTCAACACCTTGGGCAACTCCGGCTTTCCGCCGGAGCGGTTGTTCTGCCTCATCGGTACCAACAGCCGTGACTATGCTGCTGCGCATGGGCTGTCGTCCTTTGCTGTCGGTGCTCTAAGCGATGGGCTGGTGCGTATCGCCAACGCCTACGTTGAGGGCTCGCCACGGGCCTTCGTCAACCGCAGCCATAGCGGCTACTTTGGCATCGTCAATTCCGAGGAGGGTTACCAGAACCTGGTGCGCTTCCTGTTCGGCGACACCTGCGCCACCGCCCAGCTCGACATCAGCGCACTACCCTTCCCGCCGGAGATAGAAGCTGCGCGCAAGCGCGGAAAGAAGATCGAATCCTCGTACTACATCGAGGCCACCGTTGCCCCGCGTGGCGCCTACACCTATGAACTGACCTCGCGCACGCAGGCCAACCAATGCGCCATCCGCCGCGAGTACGGCGATATCTTCGACGCGCAGGGCAACCTGCTCAAGGACAAGCGTTCGACCGTACTGTTCTCGGTATTCCTGGACAGCAGCAAGATCCTGGCCGGCAGCGAAATCGCCTTTTCCATCGATCTGGCGGTCAGCAACGCCGGCTACCAGGTAGATGGCGCCCTTTTCCTGAAGAACCATATCCCCGGCGAGTACCTGTTTCGCAACACACTGGTGGTATTCGCAAAACCCGACGACGCAGGCGGTTGGCGCCTGCGCTATGTCTGGAGTGACGACCAATGGGCGGGCGGCCCCAAGAATGAGGCCGAGCTGGATACCGCGCGCACCAAGGCCATCGGCATCAACCAGCAGGCACCGAACATCTTCGCGGTACCACTGCAGTCAGCCAAAGGCTTCAACGCCGAGTTGAAGCTTTCGCTTTCCGACTGGCGCTGAGCTTTCGCCATGCATGACCGTGCTGGGTGCTCCGCTCGCGGAAGCTCCCAGTTGGCCGTGCCATCTTCAAGCCAACGCCGCTACGTGGTCCATCTCCTCGCGGAGACTATCGATGAAGACGCTGTCATTCAAATAGGCGACGTTCAAGCGTGTCCACGGCGACACCTGCTCCGAGTCAATATTGAAGAAAGCACCCGGCGCCAACACAACGCCACGAGACAGCAAGCGGGCGGTCAGCCAGCGGGTATCGTCGATGCCATCGAAGCGTGCCCATAAATACAGGCTTTGTTCCGGCGTTGCATAGACGGTTGCATCCAGCCTATTCAGCACCTCCAGCCCTTCCGCTGTTGCCGCACGCACCCGGTCCTGCAAACGCCCGACATGGCGCAGGAAATTGCCTTCGCGCAGGATCGCCTCAAGTACACGCTCGCCATACTCGCTACTGCCGATATGCAATAACATCTTCAGATCGGCCAGCTCTTCGATGTGTGCGTTCTCGCCGGCAATGAAGCCACTGCGCAACGCCGCCGAGACCGACTTTGAGAAACTGCCCACATACAGCGTGTTCCTGAACTGCGACAACGAGGACAGGCGGAACGCCGAGTTCGGCTTGAAGTCGGCCATTGCGTCGTTCTCGACGATCAGCACATTGTGTGCGGCTGCCAACTCCAACAAGCGCTTGCCGACTTCCGGCGACATATCGGTGCCCGTTGGATTATGCGCCGTGGTCTGCATGAAAAAAACGCGCGCCTTGCTGGTCTTCAGCGCCGCCTCGAACTCAACCAGATCGGGGCCATCTACACGGCGTGTGATTGCAATCGAGCTTGCACCCTGCAACTGCAGTTTGCCGAACAGCGGATAATAGCCAGGCTGCTCCACCAGCACCGTGTCGCCCGGCGCGACATAGCGTCGGATGATCAGGTCCAACGCATGGTTGGCGCCAAATGTGGTTACCAACTGTCGCGGCCCCAACTCCATGCCATGCATCGCCATGCGTCGTATCAACTGTTGCCGCAACGGCAGGTAGCCATAGCGATTGCCGTAGCGGAACAGGCTGCCGATGCCGCTGCGTGCGACCTGCCGATGGAAGCGATCCAGTCGCATATAGGTCAACCAATCAACAGGCGGAAAGCCTTCGGCAAGGTGTGACCGCCCCGGCTCACGAATCGCCTGCTGGCGCATCATCCACAAGGTATCGATGACCCTGCTGTAACCCACAGGCTCTTCATCGACGTCCCGTTCCGGCGGCGCTTCAACGCCACGAACAAAAAAGCCCTTGCCATGCTGCGCCTCAACCAGCGCTCGCTCACCAAGCAAGTCAAACGCTGAGATAACCGTATTCTTCGAGTAGCCATTCAATCGTGCGTACTCGCGCAACGACGGCAGCTTGTCTCCAGGCTTCAGCACACCGGCCAGGATCTGACGACCGATGTCCATGGCAACTTTTTCCGCTAGTGAAATCTTCCGTGGTTCAGAGCGCATAAGAATCCATACAAATTTCTTCGGGCGCTCACTGTATCTACGCATCAACACACGCTGTAAAGAGCATAAATAAACATTTCGATATGAACTGATGGATACGATTCAACGCACCTACTGTTCAAAAGAACTGTACCTTTCGCCCGCTCCTTGCAGAGCACATTGTGTCAGTCGTTCTGCGCAATTCTCATGGCTTGTGAACTTGCGATGCAAAACACATGAACGCAACAAATGCACATTCGCTGCGCGATCCGCCATCCAATTCGATGACAGTCATACCGCACATGCCGCGCAACTCTGCACGTGCAGCCCCTCCTTTCGCAAAGCAAGATCCATCAACACCTATCCATATTGCAAGCACTGCATACAACCTTCATGCGCGCACCCGCCCACCGGTTTCCTTCGTGGACGGCTTGCTGATAAATGGCGTTCGTCTGCGTGTACCGATAGCAGCGGAGAAACTGCGGCAAAGCCGCGTTATTCAACAGATCGCCAGGCTTGGAAACGCGACCGGCGGCTTCCGTACGTTCGGAGCCGCCCCCTTGTTACGCGCACGCCTGCAGTTCAATGAAATCGCCGATGTGTGCAGTGCTCGCAAACATGTGTTGCTGCTTCGAAACCAGCTGATTGGGTTCGCCAATACCCTGACTACGACACAGACGGCCCGTGGTGGTAGCTGCAAGGACATCGACGCGCATGTTCAACAATCAGATGATGGATCCACACATCTGGAGGTCCATCTTCTGATCGAGGTTCCCGATCGCTCCGACGTCCTGGTGACCGACACGATGATCGCGAAAATGGCGCCACTGATCGAGCAGATTACCCATGGCAGGAGACGGCGCACTGCGATCAGCTGCATCGCCGAGCGTCAGCTTCTATGCGCGCAGCTGACACTGGACGCCGACAGCTTCTCGATCACTCCAACGCAGGCCGATGCACTTACCAGGCGCCTGGTGGATCTGCACAATTCCACTAGAGCTGATGTGGCAACTGTCAGCGCATGCAACAAGGACATCATTGATGCCGCCAACAGTGTCTATGCTGCCGTTGGTGCCACGGATCGCCGCGCGGTTCAGGCATCACGCCACTGCTTGCTACACAGCAGCCAAGGTGCGTCACTGGCTATCTGGCACCACGATCATCACGGACGTCTTTCCGGAAGAGTCGCCCTGCCGTTACAGATCGGCCAGACCGATCGTCCGGCAGCGATGCCAGCACACGCATCCACATGCTTCGCCGCTGAAGCAGCCAGAAAAGTGCATTCAGTTGAGCACGCGGCCGCCGCCGTAGCGCTGGCGCAGAGTCTTGCTGGCCTGCATGCGCATGCGACTGAAGCCATCATGCGAAGCAATCCAGCCCAGCATGCATATGATCTTGCCCTGCTGGCTGGTGCACGCGGCAGCGAGACCAAGCACGTGGTGGAAGCCATGCTGACAGCGCGGGCGCTTCGCTTTGATCATGCGATCACCTTGCTCGACGGCATGAGGGCGTAGCGGTGCGCGATAAGGATGAAACGCAACAGGACCACGTGCGCATCATCGACGTAGGCGCAGGCAGCAGCTTGCAGCGCCACGCCAGGGTGTTACCCACGATCGTCCGCATGAACTTGATCGAGTTGCTGGAATCAGCCGGTATCAAGGAAGTCGAACTTGGATGGTTCACCTCCTCACGGCGGATGCCGCAAATGGCCGATACCGCGGCCCTATGCGGCTTGCTCGGCCCGCCTCCGGTCAATCGCATTCGCTCGGCCTTGGTCCCCGGCATGAAGGAACTGGACATGGCGCTCGCTGCCGGCTGCCGCGACATCACCATCGCGTCGGCCGCATCGGATGCTTATTGCCGGGCCAGTTTCAATTGCAGCATCACCGAGAGCCTGCGCCGTGCTGATGAGATCACCGCGCGTGCTCTGACCCTCGGCATCCAAGTCCGTGCCACGCTGGCCACGGTCATCCAATGCCCGTTCAATGGAGCGGTGACGACTGCGGAGGTCACCCGCATCGTCCGCGCGTTCTACGATATGGGCTGCCGCGAGATCAGCCTATGCGATACCACCGGCAGCGGCACCCCGGCATCGGTTGGCGTGTTGTTGCGCGCTTGTGCCAGCGAAGTGCCCATGCACTGCTTGGCAACGCATTTCCATGACACCTTCGGCCTGGCCATCGCCAATGTCATAGAAGCACTGGAGCACGGAATACGCGCGTTCGACGGTGCCATCTCTGGGCTTGGCGGTGACAGCCACGCACCAGGTGCAGCAGGCAGTATTGCCACTGAAGATCTGGCCTATCTCTTCTCCGAGTTGGGGATCAACTGCAATGCCGATCTCGATGGCTTGCTACTGGCTGCCGACTACATCGACTGCGTACTTGAGCGCAAAACCGAGTCGCGCGTTGGTCGGGCACTGCGGTCGCGAAAAAGCCGGTGGAAGGACACGGCCAGAATCTGGATTGGATGAACCTGATCACTTGCTGCAGTGGTTCCCGGCGGTCACCGGGTACCACGGCTTGCGTGTCGCCGGGGGATACCGTGGCCG
>NZ_JBRRCU010000038.1:0-41041 GCF_056759195.1 Stenotrophomonas sp. STEN083
CCTAATTATTTTCAGCCGCCCCGCGCCCGCTCTCCCCGCCGCCGCCGCTTGACACCGTCGGGCTACCCCTCCCGCCGATCCTCCGCCCCCCCCCCCCGCCCCCCCCACTACCGGTCATCAATCAGGCATTACCCTCACCGCCAGCCAACACACGGTGCCAGCCTTCCACGCCGAGCTGGTCCAGCGTGGCGATGTTGCGCTCGACAATCACGTCCGGGTCCGGGAACGCTGCCACCGCACGCTCAACACTGTCTTCGCGCAGCAGGTGCAGGGTCGGGTAGGGCGAGCGGTTGGTGTAATTGCTTACATCGTCCGGCGCCGCACCGGCAAACTGATACTGCGGGTGGAAACTCGCCACCTGCAGGATACCCTGCAGATCCAATGCTTCCACCGCCGCATCGGCGTTCTCCAGAAAATCGTTGTAGTCCAGGAAATCGCCGAGCACTTCCGGGTGGATGATCAGCGTGGTGTCGACCTGCTCAACCGGGGTGTCACGCAACAGCAGCAGCTCTTCGGCCAGCTGCTCCAGCAGCGCCTCGGGCGTGGTTGCATCGCTGAGCACGAAGCGCACCTGCTGCTTGACGTAGACCGCCTTGGCGAACGGGCACAGGTTCAATCCGATCACCGCTTTTTCCAGCCAGTTGCGGGTGACGGCGATGGGATCAATGGCGGCTTCTTCGTTCATGGCTGGCGCTCGGGCTGGCAGGGCAGGCGATTGTAGAGGTCATCGGCGTTGGCTGCCGTCGTGCTGTCATCGCGATGCCGTTCACTGTCCACAAACTGGACACCGTGCATTGTTGAAATTCCCTTGCTTTCAGCAGCTTGCAAGGATCTCGCCGAAGGCTAATAGGCAGTTGCCGGGCGCAGGTATTCAATGTCGACACAGACCACGCTAGGAGTACAGGCAATGGCAGAACAGGTATTTCTTCCCCCCGCGCTATGGGCGGGCAAACAGTTTGATGGTCAATGGCAGGCCGGTAGCAGCCAGCAGGAGGTGATCGAGCCGGCCACCGGCAAAGTGCTGGGCAGCATTGCGATGGCCGACCCGGCGCAGATCGCGCGCTCGGCCGCAGCCGCCGCCAAGGCGCAGCGCGACTGGGCCAATGCGCCTTATGAAACCCGCGCGCAGGTGCTGCGCCGTGCCGCGCAGCTGGCCGATGAGCATGCCGCCGAGATCATTGATTGGCTGGTGCGCGAGTCCGGTTCGACCAAGCTCAAGGCCGGCTTTGAGAACAAAGTGAGCACCAAGGCCCTGCACGAGGCCGCAGCGCTGCCCTCGCGCAGCGTTGGCGAGATCCTGCCGTCGGCATCGGGCCGGTTGAATCTGGCGCGACGTCGGCCGCTGGGCGTGATCGGAGTGATCTCTCCGTTCAACTTCCCCTTGTACCTGGCGATGCGCGCGGTGGCGCCAGCACTGGCGCTGGGCAATGCGGTGGTGCTCAAGCCCGATCCGCGCACGGCGGTTTGCGGTGGCTTTGTTATCGCCCGCCTGTTTGAACTGGCCGGGCTGCCGGCCGGTGTATTGCACGTGTTGCCGGGCGATGGTGCCGCAGGTGCGGCGCTGACCAGTGATCCCAATATCGCCATGATCCAGTTCACCGGCTCCACCGCTGCCGGCCGCAAGGTGGGTGAAGCAGCTGGCCGGCATTTGAAAAAAGTGTCGCTGGAGCTCGGCGGCAAGAACGCCCTGATCGTGCTCGACGATGCCGACATCGATCTGGCCATCGCCAATACCGCGTGGGGCGTCTATCTGCATCAGGGGCAGATCTGCATGGCCACTGGTCGCGTGCTGGTTCAACGCGGTATCTATGCGCAGTTCCTGGAGAAGCTCATCGCCAAGGCGCAGTCGCTGACCGTCGGTGACCCAGCCCAGGCGGATGTTGCGCTCGGCCCATTGATCAACGCGCAGCAGCGAGACCATGCTGCGCGCGTGGTGGCCGAGGCCGCAGCGGCCGGCGCAACCCTGGAAACCGGCGGCACCTATCAGGATCTGTTCTTCGAACCGACCGTGCTCAGCGGCGTGGACAAGACCAATCCCGCGTTCCGTGCGGAGATTTTCGCACCGGTGGCCGTGGTGGTGCCGTTCGACAGTGATGAAGAAGCTGCAGCCCTGGCCAACGACACCGAGTACGGCCTGTCGATGGCTATCGTCTCCAGCAATGTCGGCCGTGCCTTGAAGCTGGGTGAGCAACTGCACACCGGCATCCTGCATATCAACGACCAGACCGTGAATGACGAGGTCATCAATCCGTTTGGTGGTGTCGGTGCCTCAGGCAATGGCAGCAGCATCGGCGGCCCGGCCAACATCGAAGAATTCACCCAATGGCAATGGCTGACCATCAAGGGCGAAGCCCCGGCCTATCCGCTCTGAACAGGAGAAACCCATGAGTGCATCTGCAGAACTGCGTGACATCACCGTGGCGGTGGTGCGCGAGAAGGAAAAGCCGTTCACCATCGAGCAAGCGCGCATTCGCGGGCCCAAGGATGACGAGGTGCTGGTGCGGGTGATTGCTACCGGCCTGTGCCACACCGACCTGATCGTGCGTGACCAGTACTATCCGGTGCCGTTGCCGGCGGTACTCGGCCATGAAGGTGCGGGCGTGATCGAAGCGCTGGGGCCGGGCGTCAAGGATCTGAAGGTGGGCGACCATGTGGTGCTCACCTACGGTGCCTGCGGCCACTGCAATCCCTGCAGCGGGGGTCATGGTGCCTACTGCAAGGACTTCTTCGGCCTGAACTTCGGCGGTGGCGAGCTGGACGGCAGCACCGCCATCCAGGACCCGCACGGCCAGCCGCTGCACGATCACTTCTTCGCCCAGTCCTCGTTTGCGACCTATGCGCTTAGCCGCGAGAACAATGCGATCAAGGTGCCCGAGGATGCGCCGCTGGAACTGCTGGGTCCGCTGGGCTGCGGCATCCAGACCGGTGCCGGTGCGGTGATCAACTCGCTCAAGGTCCGGGCCGGTAGCAGCTTTGCCTCCTATGGTGCGGGCGCGGTCGGCCTGAGTGCGGTGATGGCCGCACGTGTGGCCGGTGCCACCACCATCATCGCCATCGATGTGGTGCCGTCACGGCTGGAGCTGGCCAAGGAGCTGGGTGCCACCCACACGATCAACAGCCGCGAGGTGGATGTGATCGAGGCGGTGCGTGCCATCAGTGGTGGCGGTGTTGATTTCGCGCTGGAGTCCACCGGTCGCCCGGAGGTGTTGGAGCAGGGCATCGAGGCATTGGCCGGTCTGGGCGTGATCGGCGTGGTGGGTGCGCCCAAGCTGGGCACCAAGGCCGCGTTCGACATCAACAACCTGCTGCTGGGCGGCCGCAGCATCCGCGGCATCGTCGAAGGTGACAGTGTGCCAAAGGTGTTCATTCCGCAGCTGGTACAGCTGTACCAGCAGGGCCGCTTCCCGTTCGACAAACTGGTCAAGTTCTATCCGCTTGAGCAGATCAACCAGGCGGCCGAGGACAGCACCAAGGGCATCACCTTGAAGCCGATCCTCAAGATCGGTTGATGGAACAAACCGTCGCGGGCCGAGCATGCCCGCGATGGCGATTCAGTCAGCGAGCGAGGTGTAGGCTGGGCGCAGTTGTCTGGAGGACGCCCATGGCCACCACGCTCGTGCAACAGCAGCAACGCCTGGCAGCGGCGCGACAGCGCTTCGCGGAAGGCGGCAGCCTGCCTGCGCAGTTGCTGGCACCTGCCGTGCTGCGTTCCTGGGAGCGCTCACGGCAGGCGGGCGTGCGCCCCCAGCAGGCGCCGCAGTATTCATCGTTGGCGCAACGCAAGCTGCGTCTCGACGATCCTGCTGATCGTCTGTTGGCGCGTTGCGTGCGGCAGGACATGGACGATCTTTGGGCGGCGTTCGGCGGCCGCCGTTGGACCCTGTTCTGCGTCAACCGTGATGGCCTGATCATCGCCCAGCGCGAGCACGGTCTTGGCGATGAAGCGATACTGCGGCCGATCCAGGTTGGCCGACGCGTGCGCGAGATCGAGATCGGCACTACCGCACCGTCCTGCGCACTGGCCGAGGATGCGCCGGCGCTGGTACGTGGCAACGAGCATTACCTCGATGAGTTCTCGCAGGTCTATTGCCTGAGCGTGCCGTTGCACGGTGTCGATGGCGACGTGCTGGGTGCGCTGGATATCACCGGCATCGGCGAGCGCGACAGCGAGTTGCTGCGTGGTTACTTCCGCCAGGCCGCGCTCTCGATCGAGAACCAGCTGATCCGGCAGCAGCGTGATTGCCATCTGCTGGCCGTGCAGCACGACGCGCGCTGGTTGGGCACGCCGCTGCAAGGTGTTCTGGCGGTGGGCGAGGACGGCCAGCTGCGTGCCGCCAACAGTGTGGCGCGACGCATTCTTGGCCTGCCGCGTAGCGGCGCATTGCCGTTGATGAGTTTGGACGGCGTGTTTGCCGAAGCCAGCGTGCACCAGCGCCGCCGCCTGTTGCAGGCCGGGCCGGTGCATCGGCTGCCGCTGCATGCGGACAGTGCCTTGCAGGTGCAGTATCTGCGCGGACCGGTGCCTTCGCGTGCCAGCAGCCAGACCGTTGCGGTGGCAACGACGAGTTCGCTACGCACCCAGGGCGCACTGGCGGTACGTGAAGCGGTGGCGGCGCATGCCGGCAATCTCAGTGCGGCGGCACGTCAGCTGGGCATCTCGCGCACCACGCTGTACCGCAAGCTGCAGCAGGCCGGTTGAGCCTGCTGCAACGGGTTTACATCAGTCGCGGAAGTTGTCGAACTGCAGCGGCTGTTCGAAGTCGTCCTTCTTCAGCAGCGCCATCACTTCCTGCAGATCGTCACGCTTCTTGCCGTTGACGCGCAGCTTGTCGCCATTGATCTGGGTGTCGACCTTGATCTTGGATTCCTTGATCTTGGCGGCGATCTGCTTGGCCAGCTTCTGCTCGATGCCCTGCTTGACCGTCACCTGCTGGCGCGCGCCACCCAGATTGGTCTCGATGTCACCAAACTCCATGCAACGGAAATCGATGCTGCGTGCGGCCAGGCGCTGCTTGAGGATGTCGGCCATCTGCTTGAGCTGGAAATCGGTGGGCGCGGTGAGCTTGATCAGCTTTTCGCCGTCCTGCTCGAAGCTTGCGGCCACACCCTTGAAATCGAAGCGGGTGGACAGCTCGCGGTTGGCCTGGTCGATGGCGTTGGTCAGCTCGTGCTTGTCAACTTCGGATACGACGTCAAAGGAAGGCATGGGCCTGCTCCAATCAGAAAACAGCGGCCATTCTAGGCGATTGGCGGGGAGGGGATGGTGGAGGCTGTCGTTGCGCTTGGCTTAGGCTTGCTTTCAGCTCGTCATTCCCGCGAAGGCGGGAATCGCTCCTGATCTTGCTCCTGCATTTGCTTTGCTTTGGCTCTTCTCTCAGTCGGGAAAACCAGAGAGCCAGAGCCAAGAGCGATTCCCGCCTTCGCGGGAATGACGAGCTAGGGGCAAAGGCCACCGCCAGAGCCAGAGCCAAGAACTCCAGCCCCTCACAACCCCAAGCGCAGCTTCACCTCAGCCGCAATCCGGCTGGTCTCGCGCAATGGCTCAACCGCCAGACTCAAGTCAGCATCGAACGCCGCCAGCCCATCCAGCAACCGCCCACGCTCCCGCAAGGCCTGCTGGAAGGACGCCATCCGCTCCTGCGCTCGCTGGCCCAGCAACACACCAACCGGCACACGGGTGGCGCAGGCTTCCGACAGCAGGTTGACTGAGTCAGGCGTGCAGACAATCCGGTCGGCCCAGCCCAGCAGCCCGGCATAAGGATTGGAGCCATCGCCGCCATCAGCCCAGATCACCCCGGGCACATCGTCGAAGGCACGCAGCAGTGCGGCCGTCACCGCGCGTGGGGTTCGACGCGAGGTGGTGGCCAGCACGCTGCCGCCGTCAGCGCGGATGCGCGCGGCCAGTTGCTGGAATAGCGGCTGGATATCGCTGTCCTGCCACGGCGCATGGTCGGTAGGGCCGCCCACCAGCAAGGCCGTGCGTGGCCCTGGCAGCTGCTCGAAGCTGGAGAACGCGGCCCGGCCCCAGGCCAGCCAGTCATCGCTGACCGGGTTGAGGCTGCCAAGCAGGGTGAGCACATTGTCCGCGCGCAGGCGGTCGTGCTCGGGCACCACCAGCAGGTCCCAGTGGCGAGGGGGAATGCGTGGGTCAAGGATCTGCACGGTGCGGCTGCCGCGTTGACGCAGCACCCGCAACGCGCCCGCAGCCTGCCGACCACAGCCGATTGCCAACTCCGGTGCATTGTCAGCCAGGTGCGCGAACTGCGGTCCAAAACCGCGGGCGGCGCCCGGCAGCCGGCGCGGCGCCAGCCAGCGCCACGGCGCCCGCGGCTGCAGTTGCAGCCGCTGCTGGCCGCCCAAGGCCAGCGCGGACGCCAGCGCCACCGCCTGGCGCACATTGCCTGCGCGGCCGTCGGTGATCGTCCATGGGAGCGTCGATCGTTTCGCGTATGGCATTAATTCGTTTCAATAAGGCTGGGTGTTGCAACAGCCAGAGGGCTCTACACTGCGACCTCTGATCGGCGTGTCATTGTCCGGGGCTGACCCGTGCAATGTCACGACCGTAGCCAATTCATCACGGAGTTTCCATGTCCGACATCTTCAACGATGCCGCGCTTGACCAGCTGTTCCGCACCGCTCGCACCCAGAACACGTTCCAGGACCGCCCGGTTGAGGACAGCCAGCTGCGTGCCCTGTACGACCTGCTGAAGTGGGCGCCCACCTCCGCCAACGCCAGCCCGGCGCGCTTTGTGTTCGTCAAATCGGCCGAAGCCAAGCAGAAGCTGGCACCGGCGCTGTCCGAGGGCAACCTGGCCAAGACCCTGGCCGCCCCGGTCACGGCGATCGTTGGTTTCGACCTGGACTTCCACGAGAAGCTGCCCTACCTGTTCCCCCACACCGACGCCAAGGCTTGGTTTGACGGCCCGCGCGAAGGCCGCCATGAGGCTGCGTTCCGCAACGGCAGCTTGCAGGGTGCCTATCTGATCCTGGCCGCACGCGCGCTGGGCCTGGATGCGGGCCCGATGTCGGGCTTCGACCCGGCCAAGGTGGATGAAGCGTTTTTTGCCGGCACCGCCATCAAGTCCAATTTCCTCGTCAATCTGGGCTATGGCGACCCGTCCGGCATCTTCCCGCGCCTGCCGCGGCTTTCGTTCGACGAAGCCGCGCGCATTGCCTGATTGCTGAAGTGTTCCACGCGGCGTCCGTCACGTTGGCTGACGCCTTGCTTGTCGAAAATAATCCGTCTATCACCTCCAAGGAGAGATCCATGTCCGCTATGACCAAGTTGCTGCTCCCGCTGGCCCTGGCCGCTGCCATCACCGCCTGCTCCAAGCCGGCTGACACCGCTGCCCCGGCTGCCGCCCCGGCCGAAACCGCTGCTGCGCCGACCGATGCCGCTGCTGCTGCCCCGGCTGCCCCGGAAGCTGCTGCGATCCAGATCGCCGCCGGCACCTACAAGCTCGACCCGACCCACACCGACGTGCTGGTGCAGTGGAGCCACATGGGCTTCTCCAACCCGAGCGCGCATTTCGGCAACGCTGACGGCACCCTGGTGTACGACGCTGCTGACGTGAGCAAGTCCAGCGTGGAAGTGACCCTGCCGCTGAGCGGCTTGAACACCTTCACCGCCAAGTTCGACGAACACATTCGCAGCGCTGATTTCTTCGACGCCGCCAAGTTCCCGACCGCCACCTTCAAGAGCACCAAGGTGGAAGCCGCTGGTACCAACAAGCTGACCGTGACCGGCGACCTGACCGTCAAGGGCATCACCAAGCCGGTGGTGCTGGACGTGACCGTCAATGGTGCAGGTGAGCACCCGATGGCCAAGGTGCCGTCGGTCGGCTTCGATGCCACCACCACGATCAAGCGCAGCGATTTCGGCGTGGGCGCCTACGCCCCGGCCGTCAGCGACGACGTCAAGATCCGCATCACCACCGAAGCCTCGATCCCGAAGGCCGAGGAAGCTGCCGCCAAGTAATCGCGCCAGCGGTTTCTTCGCAGCATGCAGCAAACGCAAAGGCCCGCCATTGGCGGGCCTTTGTCGTTGAACCCTGAAGCCCCTCTCCCGCCGGGAGAGGGGTTGGGGTGAGGGTAGGCGAAAGCACGTCAAGCAAGCCGTAAGCAGCAACATGGCTTCCTTGCCTTTGTAGGAGCGGCGTAAGCCGCGAAGCCGATACATCATCAGTTGGCAAAGATGCGGATAGCTTCAGTACCGCCAGCTTCGCGGCTTACGCCGCTCCCACAAACGAGCGCTCACCAATCCGTGCTGGCACCCCGGCAAGCCGCACATGCCCCACCAACTGCCTTAGATAGCCACCCGCGACACATAGCAGTGCATCGTCAACAGGCTTCAATATGCCTCTCCCCCAGCGCTGATGAAAATGCCGCGCATACGGCAGCAATACGTCTGAAAAGATCACCATCAGTTGCGCGGAGAAAAGCGCGAGCAGCACTTCCAGCCCCAGTGCATCCAGTACAGGCACCAAGGTGGCCAGTTCCGGGTTGCAGACGATGCACAGAATCACGACGGTGGTAAGCAAGGCGGCCACTCGGCCGCGCCAGTTGCGAGTCTTCATTTGGTGAACCATAGCAAGTAGCGGGCATGGTTGATGACTGGGGGCGCTGGCCAACGCTACTGGCGAGAATCGGTGTGGACCTGATTCACCGATTCGAGTTGGTACCCGGTAGCTGCGGAATGTGGCGAGGCGGGGTGCCAGCCTGCTGATGGCCTCGCTGTTCCAACCGTACCTTGCCAGCGCCAGCCGCCGCCTCGGCGACGTGCGGAACCGGTACCTCTCCTGCCAGCTGCCTCGCCAGCTCGACATTGGCGATATGGCCATGCATGAACAGCAGGTCGGTATACACGCTCATTTCCCTACTCCTTGTTGAGAGGATTTGAGGTTAGTTCCGGGATATAGTCAGGAAAAGCGAGCATCCCTCAACCAAGTGTTGAATTTTATTCAATCCTGATGTCAAAGCCTCCACTCCAGTTCCTGCAGGGCTTCGTGCTTGCCGCGCGTATGGGCAATATGTCGCGCGCCGCCGAAGCGATGAATGTCACCGTCAGCGCTTTGAGCCATCAGATGCGCCAGCTGGAGCAGCGGCTCGGCTATCCGCTGCTGCTACGGCAGGCGCGAGGCGTGGTGCCGACGCAGGAAGGGCGGCGCCTGCTCGACCAGGTTGGCCCGCACCTGGATGCGATCAACGAGGTCTTCCGACCGTTCCAGGCGCGGCGTGATTGCGTGTTGTCGATCAGCGCGGTGCCGACGATGGCATCGGCATGGCTGGTGCCGCGTTTGGGTCGCTTCGTGGCGGCGCATCCGCAGATCGAGATCAACCTGCAATCCAATCAACTGCTGATCGATTTCGAACGGCAACTGCAGTTCGATGCAGCGATGCGCATCGGCGATGGCCGCTGGCCGGGAGTGATCGCCGAACCCTTGATCGATGAGTGGCTGGTGCCGATGGCCAGCCGGGCATTGGTCGAACGCATGGGCGGCATTGATGCGAAGCCGCTGTCGGAGTGGCCACTGTTAGGCGATCCGGATGGTGAATGGGATCGCTGGTTCGCGCTGATCGGCGCAAAGGCGCCCAAACGCTATGTTGCGATCTTCGATGATTCCGAATCGCACCACCGTGCTGCGTTGGAGGGCGTAGGCGTTGCGCTCGGGCGGGTGACGCGCGCACAGTTGCTGCTGCAGTCAGGCCAGTTGCTGTTGCTGTCCAATCAACGCCTCAAGACAGCGTGGTCGCACTGGCTGGTCTATCCGGAGCGTTCGGCCAACCACCGCGGCTTTCTGGCATTCCGTGAATGGCTGCATGCGGAAGCCGCAGCGTATCGTGAGCACATGGGCGAACAGCGCTGAGCTTGGCAGTCAGCATGCATTGCTCGCTGAGGAGGGGGTTACCTGATCCACGGCGCAAAAACACGCAAACGCTGCGGTCGCGAAGAAAGCGTAAACGCTACCAGTATCGCCGCTGCGCTCAAGGCCATTACCCAGACCAGCACAGCCATCGTTGCGTGATCCACCGCAAGGCACAGCGCCAATGCAACGCAGATGCTGCAGCTGCCAAGGATGCGCAATACGCGCAGGACGCTGGGCGATGGCTCGCGCAGCCACACCTGCAGTGCATGCACCTGCATCGACAGCGCCAGCCAGGCCATGCCAACAAGGCTGCTCAATAATGCGGCGGCCAGCATCAGGTTGGCAGACAGCGACTCATGCATGGGCGTTCTCCCGCTGTGCGGCCTGTTTGGCATGCGCGCGCTGGCCGAGCTTGCGGGCAGCGATCATGGCCACGCACGCACTGCTGAGCAGGAACAGATCGATACCCGCCACCGGCCAATAGCCGCGCGCCAGCGTGCGCAGCAGATGGTCGCCGGTGGTGATCCAGTTCAAGGCAACCGCTGCAACCGCCATCACCGCGATGGCCCAGGTCTGTTCGCGCCATGCCGGGTTGGCCAGGCCGCGTGCCACCGGTGCACCGCGCACACCCGCATGCACCAGTGCCAGCGCCCACACCGCCCAGAACGCATAGCGCTCCCAGTCGCCACGGCCGGGCAGGGCTTCGGGTAGCAGGCGGTTGGCGATCAGGATGCCGAGGGTGGCCAGGACCATACCGGTTACGGTGGTCACTGCCAACGCGTCCACGATGCGCGCACCCTGGCTGCCCTGCAGGGCGTGCTGGCGTTTGCGTTTTTCGACAAAGAAGATGAAGCCGGTGGCAATACAGACCGCGCCGACGAGGCCGCCGAACACGTACAGCCAACGCAACAGCCAATGTCGGAAGTGCTGCAGGTGCAGGCCGGTGAGGAACTCTGCCATGCGTGCAACCGGGGTGGCGGCCGGGTCCTCGCGGATCAGTTTGCCGTCCGACGATTTGAAGTGGATGCCATCGCCTACCAAGGCGATGCGGTCGGTGCCGGCGCGGTACACGCTGACATAGCCATTGGCATCGCCAACATGCTGCAGCACCAGGAAACCGACATCGCCAGCCTTGTCATTGGCCTGCCAACGCTGCTGTGCCTGCGCGACCATCGCATCCACCGATGCCAGTCCGGCACTGACGCCCGCACGTTGGTGCGGCAGGCCGGTTTCCTGCGCTTCCACCCGCTCGTGCAGGTCATGCAGATCGTGCAGTTGGGTATGCCCGACCGGAAAGTAATAGGTACCTGCGAAGATCAGCAGGCCGGTGAGTGCGAAGAAGAAGTGGAACGGCAGCGCCACCACGCCGGTAAGGTTGTGCAGGTCAAGCACGCTGCGCAGCCTGGCTTTGCCGGGGCGGAAGGTGAAGAATTCGCGGAAGATCTTCCGGTGCATCACCACGCCGCTGATCAACGCGGCCAGCATCACCAAAGCGGAGAAGCCGACGATCCAGATGCCCAGGTTCTTCCAGTCCAGGGTCAGGCCGTAGTGCAGCGGAAAAAAGAAGCCGCTGCCGATCTTCAAATGGTCGTCGGGAAGCACGCTGCCATCGCGCGGATCGATGGTGGCATAGGCCCATATCAGCTCTTCCGGGTCCTTGGCATTGGGCACCTGGTAGCCGGCATACAGGGCCAGTACCGGATCACGGTGGGTGGTGTACGCGCTCCAGCTTGCGACTTTGTCGAAGTGCGTGGGCATTGGTCCGTTGACCAGCGGGCGCATCGCATCGATGGCCTCCTTGGTCGGCTGCATGCGCTCGAACGCCGGCCGCAGGATCTTCTCGAAGGACGGCATCGGTTGCGCTTCGATGCGGGTGGCCGGTATCGCCCAGCGGTCGATTTCGCGGTCGAAGACGGACAGCGCGCCAAAGAAGAACGCCGCCATCAGCACGAAGCCCAGCACCAAGCCGAACCAGGTATGCAGCCACGCCATTGCTTGCCGGAAACTATTGAACATGGGTTTCTCCGGTCATGCGAGCAGGGATTGGATGAGCGATGCGGCACCCGCCATCAACAGCCCGCCGCCCAGCAGAACGGCCCAGACGCGCAGCAGGCGCTGGCTTGCGATGCTCCACAGGAACACCGTCACGTAGGTGAGCAGGCCGATGAAGGCACCGAGGAACTCGGCATCGTGGAAGTCGAGCTTGGCTGCGAACAACAGGCAGGTTGCCAACGCCACCGTGCCCCAGGCAAAGATGTAGCCGCCGAACATTGCGGCCAGCACCCGCAGCACGACCTGTTGGCGCGAGCGGGAAGGAGCAGTGATGGTGGTTGGTTGGGACATGGTGTTTGGGGTGTCTTGGGTTGCGGTCAAAGGTGAAGCGGTGTGGTGCTTGAGGCCTTCTTCAATAGCAAGAGAGGACGGCCGCTTGAGGCCCCGCTCCCTTGCGGGAGAGGGGGTGGGGAAGGTTGGTGGCGAAGTGCTACCCCTCTCCCGCCCCTTCGGGGCACCCTCTCCCGCAAGGGGAGAGGGGATGAAGCCAAAAGCCAAAAGCCAAAAGCCAAAAGCCAAAAGCCAAAAGCCAAAAGCCAAAAGCCGAAAGCCGAAAGCCGAAAGCTATGACTGCTTCGCTATGCGCCGTCCTCAGAAGCGCCAGTCAAAGCTCAACTGGTAATTGCTCGGGGCACCGTAGTAACCAATCTGGTACAGGCTGTTGATGTACTTCTTGTCGGTGAGGTTGTTGACGTTGGCGCGTATGGTTGCGTTGGGCAGTACATCCCAGGCGACGAAGGCGTTCAGCAGAGCGTAGCTGCCCTGACGCACGATGCCGCCGGTGTAGATGTCAGTAGCGGAGATTTCACTCTGCCAGCGGCCACCCAGGCCGAACGACAGTGCCTCGTAGGTCGGCAGGCGCGAGGTGAGCATCAGGTTGGCGGTACGGCGCGGCACCCAGGTATAGGTTGCGCCACCGTCTTCGTTGCTCATCTTCAACTGGGTGTAGCCGAACACCAGGTTGGTGTTGTCATTGAGCTTGCCGGTGGCCTCGAATTCGACACCCTTGGACTCCACGTCAACGCCGTAATACCAGTACTTGGCGCTCGCTTCGTCGTAACCACCTGAGGTGGCGAGATTGCCTTGCTTGGCCTTGAACAGCGCCAGCGTGGTAAGCAAACGGCGGTCCAGCCACTCGGCCTTGACGCCAACTTCGTAGTTCACGCCCTTGGTCGGATCCAGGTAGACCAGATTGATGTCATATTGGTCCTGCGGCTGGTAGATGTCCGAGTAGCTGACATAACCCAGCACCTTGTCGGTGAAGTCCCAGGTCAGGCCCGCATAAGGGCTGATGTGATCTTCGGTCTGGTTGAAGTTCTCGCCATTGTTGCCATCGCGGTGGTATTCGGCCCAATTGAAGCCGAGCACGGCCTTGAACTGGTCGGTGAAGGTAAGGCGGGTAGCCCCGTAGCCCCGCTTCAACCGCTGATTGGTCCAGCTTGCCTTGCGGCGTGCACTCCATTGCGGTTCCGCAATGGCATTGCCTGGATAGGGGAAGAATTCCGGATTGAGGTTGGACGGTACATTGATGGGGTGATCCCAGGTGGTCTGGTCGCTCTTGCCCACGCTGAAGCCGAACATCGCTTCCTGCTCATGCCCCAGCAACTGGAAACGTCCGTTCACGGTGATATCGCCCAGATGCGAGCTGCCCGCGTCGATACCCTTGTATGCCCAACCGACCAGCCCCGCGCCGGTGATCGGGTCCAGCCCGCTCAGGGAGTAGGCGAAGAACAGTTGATCGTCGCTGTCGATCTTGCGGTAGTTGTAGGTCGCCTTGGCCTGCCAGTCGGCGCCCAGCTGGTGGGTGTACTCGACGAACGCGGTCTGGGTCTTGGTGTTCCAGTAGGTCCAGTCCTGCGTGGTCGACGCACTGCGGCCCCACTCGGCCTGGCTGCCATCGTTGTTGCTGAAGGTCAGCGCGCCCCACATGTTGTGGTCGCTGTTGGCTTTCTGCCAGGAGTAGCCCATGGTCAGCGTGCCGTTGTCGCCGATCTGGCCATCCACCACGCCATAGAAGAAGTTGCGGTCGGTCTCGTAATCGCGCAGGTAGGAGTCGCCGTCTTCATGCGCGGCCACAACACGGCCGGCCCAGCGGCCGTCCTCGGTGAACGGGGTGGAGTAATCCACCTCGACCCGGCGCTTGCCCCAGGAGCCAAGGCTGATGCCGACCTGGCCCTTGCTCTCGTTGGTGGGGCGCTTGCGCACATAGTTGATGGTGCCCGACGCATTGCCTACGCCGGTAAGCAGGCCGTTGGCGCCACGGATGACTTCCAGCTTCTCGTAGCCGAACGCATCCATTGCGCCGGTGACGATGCCCCAGTCATTGGGCAGGCCGACACCATCGATCTGGGTGTTCTTGATTTCCAGGCCGCGCGCCAGGTAGTTGGTGCGGTTGGTTTCCCATTCCTCCACCTGGATGCCGGTGGCCAGGCGCAGCGCATCATTGATGTTGTCGATGCCGAACTGCTGCATCTGCTCGGTACTGACGATGCTGATCGACTGCGGCGTTTCCTTGATATCCAGGTCGAGGTTGGTGGCGCCGTTGCTGACCCGGTTGGCACGCTGCGATACCACGCGCACCGTATCCAGCTGGGTAGCGGTGTCATTTTCCGTGCCGGAGGCAGAGGCGGAGACACTCTGTGGTGCGGCCATGGCAGCGCCGCAGCTGCTGGCCAAGGCCAGGCAGATGGCGACCTGCAGACGGTTGCGGGTGTTGCGGAACGGGAACAAAGAGCCACCGGCATGAGCCGGGCGGGCAAGGGAGCGACTGGGGTGCATGAGCAAGCCTGAACGGATTTAGATAACGGATTGACCACGGGCGGGGCGGTCCCGCTTCCGTTGCGGGTGGTAACTGCGCTCAAGCGGGCGGCGATGTTAGTGGGAAATTAAATGCGAATGATTCGCAGTTTGCAACTGTTCGGGCAGTCAGGTTTCGTCAAAAGGCTGTGTCTGCGGGGTGACCACCGGGCTAAATCAGACCGTGTGCTGGGTCACCTGCAGCACGCCATCGGCTGCTTGTATGCTTTGGTCGACGCCCGCGAGCCGAGGTGAAGATGTCCAACGCGTTTCATGCAGATGTTGAACGTCGTGGTCCCCTGCAACGCTTGGCCTGGGCATTGCTCTGGCTTGCACTGGCGGCGTTGAGCCTGCATTTTCTCCTCGCCGTCCATGGCCAATACCGGCATCTGGACCCTGAGCACTACACGATGTACTGGTCGCGGCGCGGCTGGTTGTGGCTGCACATAGCGGGTGGGGTGCTGGGCATCGTGCTCGACCCACTGCAGTTCCTTACTCGCTGGCCACGTGCCTGGCCGCGCCTGCATCGTTGGTTTGGGCGCAGCTACATCGGCGGCATGTTATTGGCCTGTGCAGCAGCGGTGGGCTTGATCGCCACCTCGCCGGCACCTGCTTCGATCACCACCGCGTTCGCGGGCACCGCGCTGGCTTGGCTGCTGACGGCCTTGGTGGCGATGATCAGCATCCGCCGTGGCAAGGTTGCATGGCATCGCCGCTGGATGACGCGGGCCTATCTGGTCACGCTGGCACCGGTGGTGTTCCGGCTGTTGCTGCCAGCTTGGATAGCGAGCGGGCGTGCGCCCAGCCCGGACGCCATCGCGCTGCTGTTATGGAGCAGCTGGGTGTTGCCCCTGCTGCTGCATGGCGTGCTGTCGAATGCGTGGACGAGGTGGCGGGGAAGGGCGCCGTCGATAGCATCTCCGGCGGGGTGATGCTTCCCGCTGCCAGTTGGACTGACGGGCGATTCAAGGCTCAGCGGGCGAGCGGGCAGCGCCACGTAGTATCGGAATGAAGCGCACCGCCATGCCAACCAGCAGGAAGGCCACCAGCATCGCCGCCGAGTTCGCCAGCACCTTGGCAAAACCAATCCTGGCGATATCGATGAAGTAGTACGGATACATGCCGGTCAGTTCGCCGCGGATCAACGCATAGGCGAAGTAGCCGATCGGATAGATGCACCATGCCAATGGCGCGAGCGCACCAATCCGGATTCTGGGTGCAAACACAACCCAATAGGCAAGCGCGCAGAGCGGCACCACGTAGTGCAAAAGGTAGTCGGCTAACAGCTGCAAACCTTGCGGGTTCCAGGCATTGCGCAGCAGCACGTGGTAGCCCGTACCAACCATGACAATCGAGGTGATCGCACAGCCGAGTACCTCGGGTTTGGCGAAGAACCGGCCTGGGCCTGTTGCCTCTGCGACAAGCGGCAAGCTGGCTGCAAGCGCGACGAACAGATTGGTAAGCACCGTGAAATAGGCGAGGAAAGCGAGCGTGCCATGGATGACGCCACGACCGCTGGAAAGCGCCAACTCGATGGACAGGTAGAGCTGCAGCAGCAGCGCTATCCAGGCGACAGCTGCCAGTAGCCCAAGCATCTTTCTGTCTATTGCGTGAGGCTTCATCGTCATCTGCTCCCCGATGGAGTTCAACTGCCTGGATGGGCAGAGTAGCGCAGTACCAACATCAGCCCGCAAGCAAGCGACGTATCAGTCCGCAGCCACCAGCGTCCCTCTCCCTCAGGGGCTAGGTCAGGCTGCTTGCGAGGCACTGGTTCGCAGCCTGATTTGGCGCCCTTGTGCTGGTCGCAAGGGCGTGGGGGCGGAGCGGGGGTTGGGGAGATGTGATGCAAGTAGCGCTGCTGGCACACCGGGGAGGGCCGCAAAGCTCTGCCCCCGGTCTCCCAGAGCGCCTACACAACTCATCCCACCGGCAGGAATCGCGTCACCTTGTGTTTGAGCAGCTGCACCAGTACCGGATCCATATAGTCGTAGTCATCCGGTATATCCAGGCAGATGACCCGCTTGCCATCGAGGTGCGCGCGGAACTTCTTTGACAGCTTGCTGCGGTGGGCTTTCTCCATCACGAAGATCATATCCGCCCAAGCCAACAGCTCCGGTGACACCGGCGTACTCGCATCATTTCCCAACCCGGCCGACTGCGTTTCAATACCCGGGCAGTTGGCGAACACCTGCTCTCCGGTAGGACTGCGCAGACGGTTCTGGGTGCAGATGAAAAGGACGTTGCGTGGCATGGCGGCTCTTCCAGGACGCAGCGCCTGATCAGGCGTGAGGTATGGATGATGATGCAGGGATGCGGCGGCGCAGGAGCATTGCGGTGAATGCAGCAACCGCCAGCAGCGGCCAACCGAAGAATAGTGCACTGAAAAGCAGCGAACCGTTCACCATCCCCATCAGCATCAAACAAACCAAGCTGCCACAGCCGAAACCGATCCAGATAAATGTCGTGTTGAAGGTCAGCTGGCCAGTGCCAACTACGAAATAGGCGCGCCACAACGCGATGATGCCGAACCAGCCGCCGATCAGGCAGGTCAACACCAGCGTGGTACTGCCAAGATGCTCGTGGCGTTGTATCGACTCCGCCGCGAACATCGCGCCCAAGGCGCTGTAGAACAGTGCTACCAAGGTGCTCGGCACGAGTACTACAAATCCGATGAGCTGGGCCAGCAATTTCGTGCGCATGTGATCCTTCATGTTGGAGTGCGGATCACGCCGCAGGATGCTTCCAGCTGAGCTTGGATGTGCCTGCTGCAGGTTCGACGGAGGTCGCTTGCGAAACATGGGAGTCGCGATCAGCGCGGATCCGTTTCCACCACCACCGCAGTTCCGTAGCAGAGCACTTCGGTGAGCCCCGTCATCAGCTCGGTGGCGTCATAGCGAACGCCGATGATTGCATTGGCACCCAACTGCCGGGCATGGGTCACCATGTCGCGATAGGTTTCATCGCGGGCCTGTTCGCACAGTTCCGTGTAGATGGTGATGTTGCCACCGAAGATGGTCTGCAACCCGCCCAGGAAATTGCCAACGATGGACCGCGAGCGCACGGTGATGCCACGCACCAGGCCGAGGTTGCGCACGGCCCGGTAGCCCGGCAGTTCCAGGGCGGTGGTGATCATCGCGTCGTTGAGCAGGGCGGGTGCCGTGCGGCTGGGGGAGGTGTTGTAAGGGTCGGTCATGGTGGGTGCCGATGAGGCGCATCAGGAATTCGAGTATGCGTGCATTCCCGTACCTGGCACCATCGCCCAATCGCAAGGCGTCTTGGAGCCGGCCCGCAGAGCGGGCCGGGAGTATGGGGAATCAGGCGGACCTTACCAATGCTGCCGTTGCTTTGCGCACCACCGGCAGCAGCAACAGAAGGATGGGGAAGGCGACCAGCCACGAAATGCCCCAGGCAGCGAGCCACTTGGAACCGAGCAGCGGCGACATGCCGATGCTTTTCAAGGTGCTGATCAGGGAGACGACGCAGGTCATCAGGTTCGACAGCAGCAAAGGCATGACCAAGGCGCCATAGCGCAAGGGAAGCTTGGGAATGCCAAATGCGATGGTGGTTTTGTTTGTAGCGTTCACGGTGATCTCCTGGATCCGGTCAAGCAATGGCGCCTATCACCCACGGGTGGGTGAACAGCCCCGGCAATGCCGGAGTTGATGGGCGCGTTGGTTGACGTGAACGCTTACGGCCATCGCGGGAACCGCGAGGACGGGCGAATGGTAGAAGTTGAAGACGCGTCTGGCAAGCGTAGGCACGCAGTCGCCAACCCGGCTGTCAACGGTGTTCAGTGCGTGGCAGATGCAGGCCGGTGATCCGGGTGACACGGCCGACGGCGACCCTACGCGGACCTTCATGGCAGTAGAAGCGAGTGCCTACCTCGATGCGTTTGCGATGGATGGTTGCGCGCATCTCGTCGACCACCACCATCATCCGGGCGGGCAGCTCGATACCAAGTGGCAAAGCTTGGTCTATAGGCAGGCTGTTCCCTGCAGCGGAATAGAAGTCTGGCCAGATCATGTAGAGCTGGTCGTTGCAATCATCTTCGGCATACGAGAAATCCCAGCGGATGCCATTGAACGCTGATGTTCTGCGTCCACCTTCGGTCTGGGCAAGGATTCGGATGCAGGCTTCGAAGTCGTCAGTCGTGGGGTAAAGTCGATGCATAGCTTTCTTTCCCTGTTGCCGCAAAACGATGTCGGAAGCATCACCGAAGCTGCTTTGCCGTTGAGTATGCCGGTGCTCATTGCCCCATCATTTCGCGCAGTTCGCTCACCCGGCCAATGTTCAACTGCATCGGGCAGAACGAGTACATGGGCGAGCCCACATAGGAGCCAGTCAGCTCACAGTGCAGATCGCGGTATACGAGCCATGATTTCTGAGCGCGCTCAAGCTTGGCCGCATCATCAGCGTTTTCTGCCAGCAGCTTGTTGTAGAGGGCCCGGTACAGGCGCGTCATCTCTGCCTTGGCTCCATCCGAAGCGGCGGTGGAGCATGCTTCGACCGTGCCGTTGTTCATCCCGCCAGCTTTGGCAAGGCAGTCGCTGTAGACCTGTTGGTGATCCAGCGGGGTTGCTGCAGCTGCTGCAGCAAGGCTTGCTCGCAACAAGAGGACAAGGATGAGACATCGCATCGTGCATAACCTGTGGGTCGGCAGCTGCAGCTGCCTTGGGGGTCGTGTGCCGTCAGCTGCGGCACGCCGTGGATCAGCGACGCGTGAGTTCCTGCCCGTCGACCGTCATCTTCCAGCGGTCCTCCACTTGATGCGGCGGCGCCGACACCACGAAACGGGTGGTCAACGGCCCAACCCCGACGATGAAGTCATCGCCTTCATAGGCCTTGATCGGTGCATCCAGTGACTTGCTGGTCGATGGGCTGGGTTTGTGCTTGTAGACAACACGTCCGCTTGCGTCGATAAGCAGAAAGGTGGTGGCTGATTCCCAAGTGCCAACATAGTCCTGCTTGTCTGCAGGTACGGGCTTGCCACACGCGGCTAGCAGGCACGTGAACAGCAGGCCGAGCAGGGCAACGCGGCCACGGCGTAGCAAGGGTTGCAGTTGCATTGTGCTGCGATTGGCGTCGTGTGAACTGGTTTCTTGCATTCTGAAGTCCTTTCTGTGGGCGTTGGTAGCAGATCAGCTGGACTGCGGCTGATCTGCTGATTGAATTTGGCAGCACTCTGCCAACGAATTCCGAGGGCAGCAAGGTATCGTCGTCTGGAGTTGCGTGGCGATTTCAACGCAGATGAAACTCGCGAGCGTTTGTGAAAACTGCTTGTTCTGCCGCTTCTGCATTCTGGTGCAGGTTCCCGCAGTGGAGCCTCACTCCGTTGCCGAGAACGACGCGTGATAGGCGACCGATCCCTGTGGTATCGCCCCGCCGAATGAAAGTGCCTGGAAGTATTCGGCGGGTACGCCGGGAAGCGTGAGCGCTGCGTTTGCTTCGAACCCAAACCGCGCGTAGTAAGCCGGCTCGCCCAGCACCATGCAGCCGGCAGCGCCGAGCGCACGAAGCCGGTTGAGCGTTTCCTCGATCAGTTGCGTGCCGATGCCCTGGCCTTGCAACGGCGGTACGACCGACACCGGTCCGAGCCCATACCAGCCGATATCGGCGTCATCGATGGTTACCGGCGAGGCGGCAACGTGGCCAACGACTGCGTCGGACTGCTCCGCAACCAGGGAGACAGCAAGCTGCCCAGAGCGGCGTAATGCAGCCACGATGAACTGTTCGGTGTGACTGCTGTGCTCAGCGTTGGCGAAGGCGGCGACCGTCACCGCGTCGATGGCTGCGATGTCGGCGGGTATTTCCTGGCGGATCTGGATATTCATGGGTTCAGGTGTGGCGTCTACAGGGGGTGACTCGGATGCGGAAGCATATCGGTTTCGCTGTGCGACCCCGCTCACTTGCAGTCAAGTGTAACGATGGGTTCCAGGTAGGCAGGGAGCGTGCCGGTGTTGTCCATGGCTGTAAGCGCATCAAAGCGGGGGATGCGTGCGGCCGGATCGGTGGCCAGCAAAGCCTTGTAGGCCTTCAGCATGCTGCGCATGCCTGCGAGCTGCGAAGGCTGCAGTGCGCCTTTCTGCGACGGGTTGGCGACCTGGAAGGCGGCGCTGCCGAAGATGAACTGTGCCAACAACTCTGGACCATTCGGGACGCCATTGGCGGGTACCGGCGTCAGCACGTCCGGGCAGACGTAGTCCACCGCGTCCTTGGTGCTGTCTTCCCATTCAAGCAGCAGGGCGCGGATGCTCGTCGCCTCCGGGTGTCGTGGCTGCGCTTCCAGCAGGGCGGTCAGGCCCACAACCTGGGAGCTGTCGACTTTCAGTGCGCTGTCGTCTTTGGCGACACTGCCCAAGGGGAGAAGCAGCAAGAGCGCGAGCACCTGCCTGGGGAATCGCATTGCACTGCCTCCTGGGACGAAAACGGCTTGCTGGTGCCGACAGAACCCGGAATGCCCCGTGAGGGGCAGGGATACGACCCCATTGATCATTGAACGAGATGGGGAGCTGCTCAATCACTTCTTCAAGGTGAACGAAAACAGCTTCGCGCATCTGCTGTGCATGCACTGTGCTTTTGTCCGTGCCAAGCACCGCAGGCGGGTGCTGCCGTTGGCAGCAGCTCGTCCAACGTCGCCAAATGGGGGCCGCCGTACCAGCTACCTGCAGGCGGCGCTGACCTGTTGGTCCAGCCTGGTGCGCATATCGACTGTCGTCTGTGAGCCCGCCGCAGCCAGAGCGGCGGTGCGCATTGCCTTGGCACCATCACAGCTCTCGTTGGCTGCGGTGGTCGTATAACGGACCTGGGCACGCCGTTGGCCAGATCCGACCGGAGCAGTGGATAGCGCTTGCGTGGGGTTGGTAGTTGAAGGCGATGCATAGCGGCGCAGGGAGGTTTCTCCCTCACTGCACGGAATGGACTGGTAAGTGGTCGCCCCCTCCGGGCTGCTGCACTTGTACACGGCTTGGGCATGCGCCGTGGGTAGGGTGAACCAAAGCGTGGCGGACGTGAGCAGAGCGAGGCAGGCCGGTTTCATTGACGCTCCATACGACAAGCTGAATAGGGGGCGACGATTATGTCCGGTTGCGGAAAGCGAATCTGGAACCACTCCGCCTTTTTGGAAAAGCGGGGGCGGACGAATCAGGGCATTCCCGCTGCTCGGGGGCCAAGGCGCATGCGCGCGGGGCTTGGGGCAGGCTCAATCCGCGGCTGAAGGCCGCGCCGATAGTATGTTGTCGATCCAATCAGCGTAGTGGCTGACGCGGACATTGCAGGCGACCTGGCCATAGCGTCCGGGCCGTGCGGTCAGTACGTTGCCCTGCACAACCTTCCAGGAGCCCAACCCGGCGAGTAACCACTGATCACCGCTCTGTATCAATGCCGGGCCACCGCTGTCTCCGTTTCCGAGCACGCCTTCCAGTGGCAAGGCCGAAGGTGGTGCGTCGAATACGTAGCAGAGCCAGCGGTCATACGCGCTGCTTGCTTTGTTGAAGGCACGGCGCAGTTCGGTGCGGTTGGGGCCACTGGGGTCGTGGCCAATGTCACCGGTGCCGGTAGCCCCTTTGCCGATCAGTTTGATGATCTGGCCAGCCTCATCCTCGTGCCGGTAGCGAGCCACCGGTGCCACGTCAGTCACCGGTTGGCTTAGCTTGATCAACGCGATGTCGTCCGATGACGCCAGAAACACGACGATCAACATTGCCTCGCCGCTGGCCGTGGCCTGGTCGATAAGCGTCTGCGGCAGCGTCCTGTAACCCGGGTGGATGATGACGCGCTCAACCTCTCGGGGCAGCCCATTGATGACGACCTGCTTGAGCTCGGCATGTTGCGGCAAGGTGTGTGCGGCAGTGATGGCCCACTGTGGGGCAATCAAGCTGCCATGGCCTTCACCGGGCATGTCGACCAGCGCGGGAAACTCGCTGCTGGGAATCCGGTACCCGGCGTCATCAACATCGTGGCGGATGACGATGGCTGCGGCGGGCAAGGACCCAGCCAGCAGCAGTGCGAACAACAGGAATCGTTTCATCTTGGATCAGGCTCGGTGACTGGAGATTGCTTCGGCAAGAGAGACCAGCGGGACACTGTGCGCCCATCGATACGTCGTCGCCGTCGCTACAAGAAGCGAAATCTACGTGGCGATTTCAAGTGAGTAGTCGGCTGGGATCTTCGTGGTCCTGGTTCCGGTCGAGCAGGGTGCCGCTCCAGCGGACTATTCTTTGGGATCATTGGTTGCGGATTGTTGTTGCAGGCGTCGTGCGGCCTTGCCAAGCGAATAGGCTGTGGCCATCTGGAAAATCAGAAACGCAGCCAGCGCCAGGAGCACCAGGATCAGGATGGCTGGAGGAATGGGATGCCCGGTCAGCACTGATCCAACGATGATGAGGCCAGTGCTGATGCCGATGTACAGGATGGAGTTGGCCTTGCGCCGCATGCGTGCGATCAGCCTGTTTCGTTCGGCGTCCTTTGCAGCGGAGATATCGTTTTCCATGCTTTTACACTCCTTGTAGGCTTTCAACGCTTGGGGGATATCGCGACAATCCTGCTTGTCGGGCCGGGAAGCTCATTGAAACGACTGAGCTTTCCGTTCGGATTGTGCGGATAGTGAAGCGACGCTTTCGCGTACTCTCGTTTCCGTCAAAGAAAGCTGCCCGGATGCTTTGAATCTATCGAGACCCGTGGTTACCGGCAATGCTTTCTCGCGCTGCGATCATCTCAACCAGTGTATCGATCGTCGCCTGCATGGCGCGAGCGGTCTGGTCACCACTCTGGTTGGTGATAACGAAGATACCAAGATCATACTTCGGGATGATGTAGATGTAACATTGCGAACGGGGCACGCCGCCATGATGGGCGTAATAGGTGCCTTTCAAACGGTCGCCGCTGACGATGTTCCAGAAATAGCCGATGCTGAACTCTGGATCGAAGTTGACCAGCGTACGATGGGATTCCTCCACGACGGGTCCGTTGGCCAGGTGGAATCTCAGGTACTTCACCATTTCCGGAACGGTTGCTTTCACATTTCCGGATGCACCCCAGGGCAGTTGCGGCATCGGCGTGGTCGGCACCGGATTGTCACTGTGATAGCCAGGCGCAAGCCGGCTGGCGTCAGTGTCGTCAAGCCGGATTCTGACATCACTCATCGCCGCAGAATTTTGCAGGAACCTGCGCAGCAGCGACGCGTAGTCGCTCTTGTAGACGACCTCCAGGATATGCGCCACCAGCTCGGTTCCGGTACTGGAATACGCATATTCCTTTCCAGGAGCGCGGCCAATTTCGACGGAATGCAGGTCCCTGAAGAAGTCAGCCTTACCGTAGTTCGCATAGATGGCATTGAGCTCGCCGGGCGTACGCTGATCGGTGAAGTCGGCCAGGATGGTGTTGGTGCGTTCTGGCAGCATGTTCGGCAAGCCGCTGGTATGCGACAGCAGGTGGCGGACACGGATGGGTTCGTCCTTGTACTGCAGGTTCGGGTAGACCCCTTGCAGATACATCCGGATATCGTGATCCAAGCTGAGCCTGCGCTCCAGAACTGCATTCGCCATCAGCGTCCCGGCCAGCGTCTTGCTCAAGGAACCGATTTCGTAGAGGGTCGCATCGGTTGGAGGCCCAGGTTTGCTGGTTTCCATATCGCCGCGATGACGGATGAATTCCTCGCCCCGATATACGACGGCAATTGATGTCGAGTGAAGCAACGGCTGTTCGATCAGCGTTGCGGCGACCTCATCGATGTCTGCTCCAAGATCTTTCGTCGGGGCCGCCGTTCCGGCGCAGCCCGAGACCAAGAGTGCGGCGGACAGTGCGGCGCAGCTGAACCACGCCCAATTTCGAACAAACATCGAAGTCGCTTGCATGCGTCGGTGCTTTCAGAAGAGGTTTAACAAGGGGGTTACGGTAGCCGAGTGCCGAGTGGATAGAAGGCTTCCGTGGTTCTGGATCTATAAACGCCATCTTCCTGGTACATCAACTGGGCGCCGCCCCATAGTGTGTCTGGGAACTTCGTAAGTTGTTCTATCTGTGCATTGATGTGCGGGAAGGTGATCAGGTCCATTGCTGCGCTTGTGCTCAACCACCTGATCTCGTCAATTATTTCTGGTGCTTTTGCCTCGCCGCTTTCAACCTTGGCTGAGTACACGAGCCTCGTTGAGATCTCATTGTTCTGATCAGTTTTCAGCGTGAACACTCCCCTTAAACTTGGAGTGGAAATCTTCAGCCCATAGCTGCCCGCGAGCTCATCAAGTCCTTCCTTGATGGTTAGACGGTTGTCTTGATACCAGCCGGGCGTTACCCATCGGGTTGAGTTCTTGACTTTGACAACCATCAATTCATTCTTCTCGTTGAACACAAGCAAACGATGGAAGGTGGATGGTTTTGACTCCTCCTGGGCGAAAACTGGCTGGGAGAAAAGTGCAAGAAGTAACAGCAGCAATTTCTTCAAAATAGCCTCCATGTATGTTCTGCGGCACAACGTTGGGACTGCGCCGGTCTGGGCAGCGCTTTTTGCTTGAGTGAACTGTTTAGTGGTTGCGGTTACTGATTGGTGCACCAACCAATATTGCCTCGCTCGTACTCCCAATGTGAGCTGATCATGCCACAGCTTGGGGCAGGCTCTTGCGAGGAGAAGCCTGTCGAGCGCTGCCGCCGGAGCGTGATTAAATGGCTGCGGAAGGGCAGTGAAGCGCTAGTCGCATTTGCGAGCCTGCCCACGCCAGAAGCAGTTGGCGCCGCTGCTTGGAGCCGATCGCAGACTTATCGAAGATGCTGCCGAAAGAAGAAGGCCAGCCAGCTGCGCATACCGCCAGCCAACTCCAGGATCAAGCTGGGCCGCGAATAAGCTTCGGCTTGAATGAGCTGTCAGGCTCCCGCCGCATGCCACACGAAATAGGCTGTTGTTGATGCCACGGCCAGCGTGCAAAAACCGATCACACACGCTGCGTCAGCTGAGACATTCCGAGGTTGTGGTCGCACGGAATGACTCTTGGACTTCTTCCGGTGCTTGAAGTCCCAGGGTTCGACACTGTAGTAGCCGAACGAGAACACTGGGACGACGAGCCGGCCAATAATGTAGCCGAGTCCATACAGCACGACCTCGAAGGCACCACGGAAGATGATCTCTGTAAGTAGACTTGCGGGCATTTTTTTTGGGCTCAACACCTGGGTTAAGCCACGCCGCGAAGCGGCGCTGGCTTGAATGAACTGTCAGCCCTCGGCCGGGGCCGCCCGTACTATTCCGAAGATCGCGCGGAAGCGCTCTCCAAGGGTTTCTTCCTTGAAGTCTTTGAACTCACCGGCGTCAAAGAAGACACCATGGCAGAGGCCGCACGACTCATACGAGATATGCGGTTGGCCCGCCACCACCATGCCAAACAGCGGTTGCTGGTCCTTGGGGCACTTGCCTGCACCGGTGTTGGGCGGAACGGTGGTCTTGGGCGAATAGTCGATCCGCTCGGAGCCACTGAGCTGTTTGAGTTCCTCATGCTCGAAAGCGTCAAACCAAAGACCGCCGCAGCCGGAACACCGATCGATCTCCACGTTCTCGTGAACAATCGGCTTCAGTTCTGAATCGCACTTCGGACACTTCATTTGAGCTGCTCCATGAGGGGAAATTCTGGAATCAGGCCGGGGCGTGAAGCAGCCTCGACTTGATTGAATTGTTAGGCATCTGGCCCGTTGGCCAGCGGGAAGAGCTTGAAGATATACCCGGCCTCAATCCACTCTGGGTCATGATGCATGCGGTACTCCCAAAAGCGTGCGTGTGGTTTGGTGGCTATCAGGGATTGTAGGGTGTCATTGGCCCGCTCCGGATCATGCACGCGGAAGGATGGTTGCCTGAGGCCATCCCAGGTGCTGCGTGCCAGGAACAGGGCGTTGTTTCCCGCGATGGCAGACTCAATCCTGTCGCCCATCTCATAAAGGATCCTGCTCTCTTCAGGGGTCGGCATTCCGCTTTCTGCCAAATCCTTAGCCTGAATGTTCACCTCGATATGCCACGGGAATACCTCCGGGTGAGCAAGCCATGACTTAGGTTACCGTGAAGCGCGCGGCGAGAGGAGAAAGAAAACAGAGTGCGAGGACTGCACCATTGAGAAGCAATGATGCCTCGTATAGTGGGACAAATGACCGTGGAAGAATATGAGGCGCATCGCTAAAAGTGAGCGCACTCCAAGCTAGGGTAAAGAAAAGATAGACCCATGGACTGAATGGGGCAAATAGAGCAAGTGCGAGCAGTGAAAGAAAATAGCCGGCAACAAGTGAGATGCGTACTGTTCCGACTATTGAGCTCTTCTTACTTGATGCAATGGCGAGAGCCTTCGCCTGTGCTTTAACCGACCGAAGGGGCTCGGGCAGCTTTCCTGATCCAAGCTCGTCAGCGACGATGCCAGCCACCGTAATCAGTGCTGTGAGTGAGACGAGCAAGCGGAAAGTAAGTTCGGTCACCAGGGGACTCTTCTTTTGAGGCCTAACTTTGGAATTAAGCGAACCCGCGAAGCGGGTTCGGCTTGAATGAACTGTTAGGGCCCACCTGCAGGAGGATTGGATAGCTGCCCTCGATGCCGACGAACCCAAGCTGCAACGCTGCGACTAATAACACGAATAAGGCTGCCGGTTGCTAAGGTGAAGATGAAGAGTCCAACGAGTGCTGGATTTTGTACACCGTCGTACCGGATGGAGCCAATTTGTAAGAGATAGAAAAAAGCAAGCCAAGAGCCAAACCAGAGGACTAGCCAGATATAGAGGCTAGACGCACGCCACGGCGCGGCCAAAGGGTAGATTAGTCCAATGGCCAGTGCGCATATCAGAAGAACTCCTGGGGCCACGATAACGTCCTAGTGGGGCTTAACTCCGGAAATAAGCCGAATCGCGAAGCGGGCTCGGCTTGAGTGAATTGTTAGGCCCCGACCGAGACCCACAGTAAATCATTTGACTGAAGCTCAAGTGCGCCGAGCAGGTCCGCGAATGCAGCGGAGGCGTCCTGCATGGGATCAACGCGGACCAAGAATCCGCTAGGACCAGGCGCTGCGTTGTAGCGGATAAGCTCGATTAGGGCGCCACTAGCGTGGCGAAGTCCCAGTGCCGCCCATGAGCCGAGACCCTCCTCATCCCCATGAAGCAGCGGCGTGCCAAATGCAGTGGCCACAGACGCCTCATCTACGGGGAGTATCGCGAGGTTGCGATAGTCACCGCTGGACCAGCGTGAGCCAGAGTGAATTGGTGTGAATGAAGTGGGCATTTGTCTAGCGGTCTAACTCCGGAATTAAGCCGCGCCACGTAGCGGCGTCGGCTTGAATGAATTGTTAGACATCTATTGCCAAAACATAGCGATATGTGGTGGTTGATTGCTAATCGGAAGCGCACGCTCTTCTAGTACGACCTCGTAGGGCGGCTGTGAGGCGCTCAAGATCGGCGAGATCAAGTCCCGAGCCAAGTGAGCACGATCCTTCAAGTCACGCGGATAAGAAATCTTGACCCGCCGGCGGGTACTAGCGGTCTCGCTGTGCCCCCAGGGCGCTAGGCTCGGGCGAAATCCGTGCCCGGTAAGCACCGAGCTCACAGCGTCAGCTTGATCTGCGGTTATGCCGCTGCCGAATGGGACGAGAGTGACCCTAAACTTACCGTTGTTCTCGAAGTCAGCCTGTTCGTCCCTAGCGCTTGACCGGAGCTGTTGTAGACGCATTTCGGCCTCAGATGCCGCTGCGCGGTGCCGCTCGGAATCTGCAGAAAGTGAAGTTAGAACGCGCTGAAGCTCTTGTATCTGGAATCCCAAACCAGAGATCTTCATTTCAGCGGCCGCGATGCTTCTTTCACCCTCGGAGTCAATTCGGCTTCGCAGTTCGTCGAGGTCGCGGGAAAGTTGTGACGCTGTTGTGGCTACGACCTCCATCGACTCGCTATTCTTCACTAGCTCAGCACGCGCCTCCTTGGCCGACTCACGAGCAAGTGCTCCTGCTGCTTGTGCATCCGCGGATGCTTGACGGGCAGTTTTGAGCTCTTCATTTATCAATTCGCGCACAAGCGCTCTGACGCCGAAGAATCCAATGGCAGCGAAGATGAGAGCAAATAGCCAAAATCGGCTCTTCGCCCACTCTGACAGTTCACCCTTAAGTTCTTCTTGAATCTTCAGCTTCTGCAGTTGATAGAACTCGTCTTGTGGAACTTCTACCTTAGCCATTGCCTCAACAGTTGGTTGAGGCAGCTGTTGCGGTGCAGTTGCGTCAGGCGCGACTGCGTTTAACGCAGTTGGTTGAGCCGGAATCGCAGCACAAGGCGATGCGAGAGCTAGCAGGGATGCGATGAGAAGTGCTTTCAACTGCGGCTGTCTCCGTTTGACGTCTAACTCTGGAATTAAGCCGACTCGCGAAGCGAGTTCGGCTTGAATGAATCGTTAGGCACGGACCCTTGTGCCTCTACGAGCTAGGAAAGGAAATCAAACACGACGCGACCACCGCCGGATGCGGCAATGGCGCGCAGGTCTGTGACCGTAAAGCCTGCAAGGTCACGCAGCGTGATCTGACCGCCACCAGAATTGGCCGAGGCCGCGATAGAGCGCAAATCAGTTGTGGTGAAGCCCCTAGCGCTCAGGATCATGCCGCCGCCAGAACCTGCAATAGCCCTCATATCAGTAACCGTATACGACATTCTTTCCTCCGTGCCTAACTCTGGAATTAAGCCGCGCCGCGTAGTGGCGTCGGCTTGAATGAACTGTTAGGCCGCGACCGACTAATGCCGCAATGTGCCTCTAGCCTTGCCATGCTCGGTGCTGCCGAAGAGACCGTAGGAAACATGAGAACCCTCGAAGCTGGAGCCAGAGACGCTGCCAATGAGCGAAGTGTAGGCGTCACATAGCTCTGTAGAAAACAGAATCTCGAGCTTGCCAGATTGGTATTGATAGGCGGGCCGGGGCGCCGAGCCGTTCGGGGCAGGAAGTGGCCGCGCTTGGTACCAAGTGCCCGATATGCAGGTCTCGGCCGGAATGTCTGTGAGAGCAAAACTGAACGACTGAGGCGGGTTTTTGCCGGAAACAACAAAGTCCCATGTGCCCGTGACCGAGCTAGGAGCGGCCGAGGTCTCGATGCCTGCAGTCTGTGCAGGTGCCGAGACGCAGCCTGCGGCGAGGAGAGCTAAGAAGACAGCTGCGAGAACTTTCATTGCGGCCTAACTCTGGAATTAAGCCGCGCCGCGAAGCGGCGTCGGCTTGAATGAACTGTTAGGCGGCTGTGGCCAACTACTGCCCCCTGACCAATGCTACCTTGTTTGTGCAACCCAACGCGAACCGATCATGCCACAGCTCGCGGGATGGAGCTTGCCCGGGAAACCTTGCCGAGCGTTGCTGCCGAAGTGCGATGAAATGATTGCGACCGGGCAGTGAGGCGTAAGACGAAGTGGCGAGCTAGCCGGTGCAAAGAACGCTTGGAACTGTTGCCCGGAGCCGACCGGTGACTTGCCGATGTTGCTGCCGAAAGAAGAAGGGCCAGCCGACCCAGCACACCGCCGCCTAACTCTGGAATTAAGCCGACTCGCGAAGCGAGTTCGGCTTGAATGAACTGTTAGGCGGCTGTGGCCACTTACCGCTCCCCGGTCCAATGCTGCCTTGCTTGTACAACCCAACGCGAGCCGATCATGCCACAGCCTGCGGGATGGAGCTTGCCCCGGAAGCCTTGCCGAGCGTTGCCGCCGAAGAGCGATGAAATGATTGCGGACGAGCGGTGAAGCGTAAGGCGAAGTGATGAACTTGCCGATGCCAGGAACAGTTGGAACTGTTACCCGGAGCCGACCGGTGACTTGCCGATGTTGCTGCCGAAAGAAGAATGGCCAGCCAACCCAACGCACCGCCGCCTAACTCCGGAATTAAGCCGACTCGCGAAGCGAGTTCGGCTTGAATGAAATGTTAGGCCTGCGAGCACAGGTCTCGACAAGCCGCCTGACAGCAGAAACTGCGCACTCTGCGCCATTTCCGTTGCAGCTCATAACATCAGCAGATATAAACTTTTCGTCGTGCCGCGTCAGGACATAGAAGACCTTGAATCCATCGTCAGTGGGATAGGCTCTGATGTTGTTGGCCGGAGCGCCTACAAGATAGAACTCTATGTCGAAGGTGCCATTAGCCTCGACGAAGCGGAGGGAGCTTTCATCGCGCACTTCTTCTTCCAGCGCCACTGCAAAGTGCTGCGCAATGCTGCTGTGCGCGCTGCCATTGGCGAATTGAATCACGCAAGCGCTAACTGGAGGGCTAGTAGCGCTCCCGAGTGCCGCTGTAAGAACGGTGGCAATAATTATGCTCATAAGCAGGCCTAACTCCGGAATTAAGCCGCGCCGCGAAGCGGCGTAGGCTTGAATGAACTGTTAGGTGCCATTGTCTAGAACCTCAACGAGGAAGAAGCCAGCACCAGCTACCATCAATAGGATTGAAGCAACCAAGGAGATTGCTAGAAATAATTTGATGGATAGGGCAAGCATATGACTGAAGGATATGCCTCCAAGCCCACTCTGTCGCAGCTCTGGGAGCAGCGTCCAGCCAACCGGCAGGAGCCAGCAAAGAACGGCGAGTAGTGCCATTGCCCAATCGGGAAGGCTGGATCCTGGAACGAAGGGCAAAAGGACAGGAAACACAACGCCGCAGATGATGCTGGTGCGCCAGAAACGTGACAGCCAAGGTCGATGTGCCTGGGCGGTGAGTGGTGACCGAGGAGGTGCGTAGACTTGGTCGCCGGATAACTTGCGCATGGCACCTAACTCTGGAATTAAGCCGACCCGCGAAGCGGGTTCGGCTTGAATGAATTGTTAGGCCATAGCCTACTACTCATTGGCGTCCATCGTGCTTATCTCGGAATCGCCAGACCCAGAAACGGTAATCGCCCATAATTTATTCCGCGGTTTGTCGTAAAACTCGGCTAGGAACACACCGTCCTTGTGAGCTGAGACCTCAAGTGCAGAGCAGAGCGCTGCGCCTTTTAGCGTTGGCCCTTCGGGAAGTGCGTTCAAGCGTGCGCAAGCGATTTCTCTTGTGGAAGCCTCCGTGGCCTTTCCACATGCGGCAATGGAGCTGACGAACGTGACGAGCAGGATCCATCTCATAGGCCTAACGCCTGAATTAAGCTGCGCCGCGAAGCGGCGTCGGCTTGAATGAATTGTTAGGCACCACCAGCGGCTGTCTAGCCACCGGACTTGCCCACCCAGCCCGCCTCAACAGTCTCCACAGCGGACAAGATCTGTTGCGCAAAGGCGCGTGCCTGTGCGACGTCAAACTCCACCGCAGCCTCGTAAGGCATTGCCACCACTTTGATGAAAATGACTCCCTCGTCCTGGCGAGCCTCGCAGGCCACTGTCTCTTGGTACGGCTGTTCTGGACTGATGGTCATGTTCGTTGTGGTGCCTAACGCCTGAATTAAGCCGACCCGCGAAGCGGATTCGGCTTGAAAAAGTTGTTGTACGTGCCTACCATACCCTCTACCAGGGCTTGGTCGAGGCAGTGTGGCGCTCTTGCTGCAGCACTTCAAACGCCCCTGCGTCCGCGCCCTGAATGTCCTCGTCATGGCGAAACGAGGTGATGGCTTTGGCTAGCGAGACCGGGACATCATGGATGTAGTCTACGTCCGCCTCAGTGCCGCCAGCAGCGTCTTGCTCTTCCTTTAGTGATGCGTAGATGTCGTTAAGCGCAGGCGGGACATCCCCAGTTGATACCAAGTGGTAGATGTTTTTTTGTGCGTCGTGCTCCACGTGCCATGCTCTCGCGCCATTGTCGTAGCCAGTAGCAGAGCTAAACATCACATGTTCTTCGACTTGGCATGAGACAACCCTGCACCCGGCAGATAGGTTGCTCAGAGCCTGCTCCGAGACAAGGGGTGAATCGAAGCTGTTGGCAAATACGAGAAACCAACCCTCTTGTAGAGAGGCGCATGTGAGTGATGACTCGGGGAATTCCTCCGATTCTCCGGTGCGAGAAAGGCTCAGCTCCTCAAGCACTCGTTGAGATTCCTTGCCTGAAACAGCGAGCCAAGATATTGCGAAGCCCATCGAAACTCCCTTGCACGTATAACTCTGGAATTAAGCCGCGCCGCGAAGCGGCGTTGGCTTGAATGAATTGTTAGGCCTCTTTGCTGCCAATGCGAGGAGGCCTGCGCTTGCGAAAACGAAGGTGAAAAATGGCTACTGCGCACACTAACAAACCGAGATACGGGCCAGCATCGCCTGCAACCTGTCCAATGTAACCTCCGAACCTGTAACCGGCGGCGTAGCCTGCGCTGTAAGAACTATCGCTGGCAAATGCCATCATTGGAATGGCATAAAGAACAACCAATAGCGCTATAGCGGTCTTTGCCATGCGGGTTCCCTTCTCCAATATGAGGCCTAACGCCTGAATTAAGCCGACCCGCGAAGCGGGTTCGGCTTGAATGAATTGTTAGACCGGCAAGCCATCAGCTGTGCCGAGCTAAATGAGGATACATCTTGCAGATGGCCTCTAATGCTTGTGGCCACAAATCTCTGTCCAACAGAACGCTACACAACAGCTGCCTCGAATCACCATCCAGAATGAAAACGGACGTATCCGTTGCCTCCAGGGTGGCGCCAGCCTCATATGCAATGTCGTGGGCAACCTTCTCTTTATGTCCGCGCAAGGTCTGCTTGATCTTGGAGTGTCTTACAGATGAGCGGTTATCTGACATGCCGGTCTAACTCTGGAATTAAGCCGCGCCGCGAAGCGGCGTCGGCTTGAATGAATTGTTAGGCCTCTTTGCTGCCAATGCGAGGAGGCCTGCGCTTGCGAAAACGAAGGTGAAAAATGGCTACTGCGCACACTAACAAACCGAGATACGGGCCAGCATCGCCTGCAACCTGTCCAATGTAACCTCCGAACCTGTAACCGGCGGCGTAGCCTGCGCTGTAAGAACTATCGCTGGCAAATGCCATCATTGGAATGGCATAAAGAACAACCAATAGCGCTATAGCGGTCTTTGCCATGCGGGTTCCCTTCTCCAATATGAGGCCTAACTCTGGAATTAAGCCGACCCGCGAAGCGGGTTCGGCTTGAATGAATTGTTAGCTCTCAGTAGCCGGACCTAACCCGCTGCCTTGCTAGGGTAATGTCCCGAGTAGTGCTATCTCGCAGCACCCGGAGAGTGACGCTGGATCCCGGCTCGCCGCGTATGAGCGAAACAACGTCCTCGAGCGAGAGATGGGAGACGCTATAGAACGGTGCTTTTGCCTCAGGAGCAATGCAAGTGAGTACGTCGGACTCACGAAGTTGCGACATTAGCGCAGGGCCACCAGGAACAAATTTGACGAGGCGAGTAATGCCATCGCGACGGTCCACGCTCGCTCCGATTCCTTCCTCGTGCGCACTGATGGTCCACATTGTGGCAGCATCTTTGGCGAAAATGGTCTCTCTCTTGGCAAGTATGTCCGGTCGTTCGGTCAAGCAGCGACTAGGTGCGAGCTCTTCACGCGGTGTCGTAGCGCAAGACGACAACAGCAGCAGAGCTGTCACATAAATGAGGTGCTTACGCATACTTCCCCCTGAGAGCTAACGCCTGAATTAAGCCGCGCCACGAAGTGGCGTCGGCTTGAATGAATTGTTAGGCGGCAATTGACATTCTAGGAAAACATGCTCGCCGTCGGTGGCCTCCTCAAGAACACGAATCAAAGTGTCCATTCCTTTGCCGGAAATTCTAAGCGCAGCGCTCCATCCGATGGGAATTGACTCAACTGGGGAACCCCATTTTTTTAGCGTTATTTCCTCAACAACCAAGCTTACAGAACCAAATTCGCCTAGCTCAGTATGGTAGATGTCCGGAAGAGATAAAGTAACTCGCTCCTTTGTAAGTCGAGAAAGCTGCGTGCCCAAGGGGATGTTATGGTCGGCACAGTTTGTGACCACCACTAAGCCATTCTTTTCAATGCGACCTATTAGGATCCGTGAATTTTCCATTGCCGCCTAACTCTGGAATTAAGCCGCGCCGCGTAGCGGCGTCGGCTTGAATGAACTGTTAGGCGGCTGTGGCCAACTACTGCCCCCTGACCAATGCTGCCTTGTTTGTGCAACCCAACGCGAACCGATCATGCCACAGCTCGCGGGATGGAGCTTGCCCCGGAAACCTTGCCGAGCGCTACTGCCGAAGTGCGGCGAAATGATTGCGGCAGGGTAGTGAAGCGGAAGGCGAAGTGGCGGGCCTACCGGCGCCAGGAACAGTTGGAACTGTTACCCGGAGCCGACCGGTGACTTGCCGATGTTGCTGCCGAAAGAAGAAGGGCCAGCCAACCCAACGCACCGCCGCCTAACCCTGGAATTAAGCCGACTCGCGAAGCGAGTTCGGCTTGAATGAACTGTTAGGCCTCGTGTTGCTAGCCTGCTTACAGCGATTCATATCCGTTTCCTTTGCCACTCAGCCACCGGATACGCACCTTGCCCTCACCGCGTAGGTGATCATGCGCCATGTGGAAAAGAGGGTGTGAAAGATCGCCACTGGTTAAGGCGCGCCGGTTTCCGCTTTCCTCGACTCTAAGGAAGTGTGCCTCATCTGGTTCATCGGTGTAGCTGCGGACGACGAAACAAACCGTACCCTCGGTGAATCGGTAGGTGTCGTACTCGTAGTAGTAGTCGTACAGGCCGGACTCGTTGGATTCGCTTGAATCGACTTGACGGACGCGCTCGATATACATAGGGCAGGCCTAACTCTGGAATTAAGCCGACTCGCGAAGCGAGTTCGGCTTGAATGAACTGTTAGGCCGCAGCCAAGTGCAAGAGTGCATGGCTTAGCTCCCACTGGTCACAAGCTCGGATAGAGATTGCTCCGTCAGGACGAAGCTCAGATATATTGAAGCCATCTTCAACATCCTCGTAGTACAGGGCGATGTTGCCGGATTTTGCCACCACAAATGCGGTCTCAGTAGTGCCCAGGCGATCAATCTTTGCGCGGTAGGGAACAACTTTGAAGCGCTCGTAAAGTTGCTGGATATCAGGCGAGCAGTCAGAGAGTTGCCTGGCCACAAGTGCCTCGAGCTCTTCCGCGGAGATAGGTTGCCAAGTGTCCATTCGGCCTAACTCTGGAATTAAGCCGAGCCGCGAAGCGGGTTCGGCTTGAATGAATTGTTAGGTGCGCGCCGCTTGGACGACGCACCCCCACCCATCGTAGTCGAGCCCGAACAACTCACAAACACAGGCCATGAAGCCTGACACGGATTGAATGGCATGCTGCTCAATTGGCATGTTGACGACAACCAGGACAACCGGCGAATCCTCCGAGCCTTGCGCTGTAGCAATGCCGTACTGGTGGTCGTTGATGAAATCTGCGACGACCGTTGCCTTTTCCGCGGACGGGGACTTGAGCAAGAACTCGACGTCGCGGGGAACGCTGAAGCGATCTCCTTGTGCGTCCAGCTTGCGGAGCAAGTCCGTGTCTGAGACTGCTGTGGCCATCAATACATCGAGTACTGCCATAGCGCACCTAACTCTGGAATTAAGCCGACCCGCGCAGCGGGTTCGGCTTGAATGAACTGTTAGGCCGCACCGTAGCGAACTCTGCGCCTGCGGTAAACGGCTACTGAAAAAACTGAGAACACCAGGCACCCCAGCAACGGAACCCAAGCAAGCCCGACGAAGTTTTGTACAGCCGCCAGACCCTGTGAGGGCTCTTGCCCAAGCCCGATGCCGTCGCGAAATTGCCAGCATGCCCAAGCCCAGACTAGCAATGAGAGACTAGAGCAAGTCAGCGCGGCTCGAAGAGATGCCAGCGAACGGCGGGCCGTAAGCCATACAAGACAGGCTAAAGAAGCGAGCACTGGAACAAGCAGAATTAGAAGAAAATCGCTCATCTCTCTAGGCGGCCTAACTCCGGAATTAAGCCGACCCGCGAAGCGGGTTCGGCTTGAATGAACTGTTAGGTGCCACCAGCGTGATAGCCATTAGCTTGTAATCCCCAACTTGGCTGAGCCGTAGAGGCGAACTGAACGCTCAAGAGATGGAGAGTATTCATGCTGTGGGTATGAGGACACGCTAATGACCCAATCTGAGCCAATGAACACAAGTTCGAGTGGAGCCAGCCTAGTGAGGAAGAGTAGTGCCAACTGTTCATCACAGCTTGCAGTGAAGAATTCGAAGTCTGCCTTGTACTCTTCTACGCCAATTGCAGACGATCCGCCCTTGGAGCTAACGAATCGACCTATTTTGTTGAGCCACGTGTCATAAGCATCAGTCTCTGGAAATAGTTCGATTCTCTCCATCGGGCCCTGCAAGATTTCCCGAAGAGTTTCAGCTTCTTGCTTTGTGACCGGAGTAATCATCGGACCCTCTTGTGGCACCTAACGCCTGAATTAAACCGACCCGCGAAGCGGGTTCGGCTTGAATGATTTGTTAGGGCCCATTGCCGGGAACCCCATGCTGAGCTTTATTCAAGAAGTGCCACGCCGCCCCTGCAGCGAGCAATTGCATGACGCCCAGTGCTTGCAGAAGAAGGAGATTGCGCTGCTGCGAGGAAGAGAAATATATGACCACGCCATGCTGATTGTAAGGAGTTATCTGCTCTGTCTCTGGGCGAGGCTCTCTCGGACTCTCTGCCATGTATCTCTGCATTAGCTGAGGATGCAAATAGAATAGAAAAAGCACACCCGATACGATTAGCGCGAGGAAAACCGACCAGATTGCCGCCCGCGGAATGCGGAATCTTTCAGACGCAAGATTGGAGCTGTCTACTTCTTTCATGGGGCCTAACTCTGGAATTAAGCCGACCCGCGAAGCGGGTTCGGCTTGAATGAACTGTTAGGCGGCTGTGGCCCTTGCCGCTCCCCGGGCCAATGCTGCCTTGCTTGTACAACCCAACGCGAACCGATCATGCCACAGCTCGCGGGATGGAGCTTGCCCGGGAAGCCTTGCCGAGCGCTGCCGCCGAAGTGCGATGAAATGATTGCGGCAGGACAGTGAAGGGTAAGACGAAGTGGCGGGCCTACCGGCGCCAGGAACAGTTGGAGCTGTTACCCGGAGACGACCGGTGACTTGCCGATGTTGTTGCCGAAAGAAGAAGGGCTAGCCAACCAAACCCACCGCCGCCTAACTCTTAGTAGACCGCGTAAAAGCGGTGTAAGCCGGAGTATGCCTAATTCAATGCCGCTTTTGAATCGAAATTATAGGTTTAATAAACAATGGCTTGCGATAATTCTCGTCGTGCGTCATTACCTTGCGACTGAGTTTAGCGCCGTTTCCGCCCGGTGATATCGAATACACCCCCTGTCCCGGTAGGCGTATTGACGCTTGGGGTGTCGTGATCGCGATGATTCTTCCTTCGGTCTATCTCATATCGCGAGCTTGTAGTCGATCAAGCGCTTCGCTGCGCTCGGTCAAACCCTCACTCCACTTCCCGCACCCGCGCCAACTCCGCCGCATTCCGCAGCGCCTGCAGAAATCTCGCCAGTGGCGCGCTTTGCGGTTCGCCATCACGTGTGTAAACCATCACCGGCCGCTGCCATGAAAATTCTGGTGCATCCAGCTTCACCCAATGTCCGGCAAGCAACTCGGCCTGCGCCAAACGGCTGGGCAACAAGGTGAGATAGCCGCCGTCGCGGATCATCGCGCGCATGAATTCCGGGGAGCCGCTCTCCATCGTGTTGAGCGGTGGCTCCAGCCCGGCTTCATGGAAGCGCTGCCGGAATGCACTCTCCACCGCGCCGAGGCGGCGGCCGAAAATCCATGCGTGCTCCAACAACTGTACTGGGGTGATATCGCGTTGCCGTGCCAGCGGGTGACGCACGCTGGCGAGCACGCGGTATTCGTCATGCATCAGCACTTCACTTTTGATGCGCGGATCGGGGTCGCCGTCACCAAATGTGTGCAGGGTGACTACCGCGTCCAGCTCGCGCGCCAGCAGATTGGGCAGCAGTTCGGGCAGGATGCCGCTGCTGACGTGGATGCCGATCTTCGGCCAATGCCGGCGCAGCGCCAGTACCGCCGGTGCGACCAGCGAGCCGGCGGTACTGGGGCCGGTGCCGATGCGTACTTGCCCTTCGGCACCGGTCTGCAGCTCTTGCAGGCGGTCCTCGAAGCGGCGCACGGCGTCGTGGGCGGGCTGGGCGTGTTCCATCAGCAGGCGGCCGACGTCGGTGAGTCGGGCCTCGCGGCTGCCGCGTTCGAACAAGCGGGCGCCCAGTTGTTGCTCCAGCGCCTGGATGCCTTTGCTCAGGGCCTGCTGGCTGCGCCCGGTAGCCGTGGCGGCGCGCGTGAAGCTGCCGTGTTCGACCACGGACAGGAAGTAGCGGAGCTGGCGGAGATCCATGGCGACATTCGGTTACAACCAATGGTTGTGGAGCGTACGCGAATTGGTTGGCGGTTGTGGGGGTAGGGCGTCGATAGTCGGCTGATCGCAATCTCCCGGAGGGCAACCATGGCCAGTCGCAACGCCGTCAAACAGTGGGACCAGCAGTACGATCTCGTCATCGCCGGCTTTGGCCTGGCGGCTATGTGCGCCGCCATCGAGGCGCACGATCTGGACTCCAATCTGTCCATCCTCATTCTGGAGAAGGCCAATGAGGCTGAGACCGGAGGCAACAGCCGCGTTGCTGGGCAGTCGTTGCTGATCACCAAGAATGCCAAGGTGCTGGCCGAGTACCAGCGCAAGATGAGCGTGGCCAACCCTATCCCGGAAGACATGCTGGTGCCGTGGTCAGAGGCGATGGAAGCGCTGGAGCCGTGGATCCAGGAGCGTGCGGCCCAAGCCGGTGCGCAGTTCATCCACGGCACCGGTTTCTCCGAGCGTGATGCGGTGCTGGAGTTCCCGGAGTTCGGTGCGCGTGAGGCTGTGCACTGCACCGCCACCATCCTGCCGATCCCGTCCGGCGTCTATCTGGCTTTCCGCGAGAACATCCGCCTGCGCCCGCGCATCCAGATCGCCTATGAGTCGCCGCTCAAGGATCTGGTGCAGGACCCGGATACGCTGGAGGTATTCGGCGTCATCGCCGAGCAGAACGGCGAGCGCGTGGCTATTCGTGCCAACAAGGGCGTGGTGATGGCGACCGGTGGCTTTGAGGCCAACCTGGACATGCAGCGCAATTACTTTGGTCTGGCCAACCCGGCACCGCTGGGCACGCCGCACAACACTGGCGACGGCATCAAGATCCTGCAGAAGGCCGGTGCGGATCTGTGGCATATGCGCAACCAGGGCCAGTCCGGCGGTATCTGGCCGGGCTTCAAGCCGGAGGGCTTCGTCAACGGCTTCCTGCGCAACTTCTTCTGGCAGAGCTTCAGCTGGATCGAGGTGGACGCGAACACCGAACGCTTCTACAACGAAACCGCCGAGCTGCAGCTCACGCATTACAAGGAGAAGAAGCACGGTCATTGGGTGGACACCCCGCACTACCGTGCGCAGCCGGTGCACATGGTTTTTGATGCCATCACCTGCCAGTACAACAAGCTGGTGGTGGAAGTGATGAGTTGGAACCCGGTGGTGCGTGGCTACAAGTGGTCTGACGACAACTCGGTGGAAGTGGAGAAGGGGTGGATCCAGAAGGCCGATACGCTGGAAGAATTGGCGGTGAAGATCAACCGCGACCCGGCCAGGCTGCGCGCGGAAGTAGATAGATACAACGCGGCTTGTGCAGCGAAGAATGATGCCGATTTCGGGCGCAATCCGGAGACGTTGTATCCGATTGCGCAGCCACCGTTCTATGGCATGCGGGTTGATCCGGTGATTGTGTGCACGGGTGGTGGCGCGCGTCGCAACATCAAGTCCGAGGTGCTGGATCATGATGGAAAGCACATCCCGCGTTTGTACGAGGCCGGTGAGATGGGGTCGATGTTCTCTGACCTTTATCAGAACGGTTCATACCTTACCGAAGCGATGATCTCTGGGCGTGCTGCGGGTCGTGAGATCGTCGGTCTTGGCAACTGGGAGGGTTGAGCGTGAAGGTTGCTACCCCTGCGATGAGGCTGGATGTGCGCATCAACGACGTGAAGGCTGAGGATGGTCTGCTGGTGATGGATGGTGTGGCCGGCATGTTGCCGTGCAAGACCAGTCTTACGCCGGCCGAGTTTCGTCAGATGATGAAGTTGGCGCTAAGGCCAAGCGTGTTGGCGCTGTTGTTCAAGAAGTAAGGCGAAGCGAGGTTGCTCGAGGCCTTTGCTTGTGGCTTTGGCTTGCGGCATTGGCTTGTGGTCTTTGCTTGCGTTTCTGCTTGAAGCCCTTCTCCCGCAGGCGGGAGAGGGGTTGGGGTGAGGGGGCGGTGCAAAGCACCGTGCAGTTCTGCTCTGCTTTTCGCTGCATCGGATATCGCACAAGCAAAGAGCCAAAAGCCCAAAGCCAAAAGCCCAAAGCCCAAAGCCCAAAGCCAAAAGCCCAAAGCCCAAAGCCCAA
>NZ_JBRRCU010000039.1:0-40218 GCF_056759195.1 Stenotrophomonas sp. STEN083
GTGTGTTGGGTGGTTGGTGTGTGGGGGGGCGGGGCCGGGCCGCCCCGCGCGGGGGGGGGGGGGTGGCGGCCCCGGCGCCGCCCCGCCCCCCCCCCCCCCCCGCTCCTACAAGGTTGGTGCTTGGTGCGAGGTTGGGAGAAGCGGCTTACGCCTCTTCTTCCTCCTCCTCTTCTTCGCCTTCTTCCTCTTCTTCTTCTTCCTCGTCCTCTTCGTCCTCATCCTCTTCTTCGAAGGCGTCGGCTTCTTCGACGCGGACGAAGTTGGGCAGGGTGTCGGCAAAACCAATCTGCTTGCCGTTGGCCAGCATCGGGCGCACGGCGCGCTTGCCGGCTTCTTCCACTACCGCAAAGCACACCAGGCTCTGCGCACTTTCGTCACCGGCTTCTTCGAATACGGCTACCCAGCCGTCGGCGGGGATGATCTGGATGATGTTGTCTTGCATGGCTGGACTGGTGGTTGAAGGAATGGCGAGCTTGCGTGAAGGCGGGCGCGCTTTGCAACCGTGAACAGGTGGGATACTGCTGCGCTCCTGACCGATGGAGCTGTGAGATGGCCGAAGCGCCGTTGCGCACGCCCGATGGCCGCTATCTGGTGGTGCGCGGGCGGCTATGGCGGGCCAGCAACCCAGGCTTGCCCGAGCAGGTTCGCGCTACCTTGGTGAACCAGTTGATGGCTGCGCGTCGGGAGGTCGGAGCTGCACGCCGGGCGGGCGACCGGCAACGGCTGGCGCAAGCGAGGGCGGCGGTGGATGCCGCCAAACGTGGTTTGGGCGAGCGTGGCCCGGTTTGGTGGCAGGACGGGACAGCGGACTTCAATCGGCACTTGGCCAAGAACACGCCCTACTCAAGCTGGTACGCCGCGCAAACGCAGGCCTGAGCTGCGGGTAGCTCTACGGAGACCTGAGTTTGTCGTAGTGGCTTTACTCGGCGTGCGCTGGAGACGAGGATGAGCGCTGGTCTCGAAGCGGAATCACGCCATGCTCCAATGCCGCACCCTTGCCACCGCTGCTGGCGGTACGGCGCCCGCGTCGTTGTGGGTGGACCTGTGCCAACCCACGCCGGAGGAGTTGGAGCAGGCCTCGCGGCAGGTGGGTTTCCGCATTCCCGACCGTGCCGGCATCAGCGAGATCGAGTTCAGCAGCCGGGTGCGGGTAGAAGGTGAGGCCTTGGTGCTGAATCTGCCGCGCTTCCAGTATGAGATTGAACACGTCGTCGGGCCGCTGGGCTTCGTGGTCGCGCCCAATGCGCTGGTAGTACAGCGCGAGCACCGCATCGATGCGCTGGAAGGTGTGGAAGCCGAGTTGGGAAAGCATCCCTGCCACGGTTCGGCCGATCTGTTCCTGCGCATGATCGAACACATCGTCGATCGCCTGGCTGATCTGCTCGAGTCGCTGGAAAGCACCATGAGCGAGTTCTCGCGTCAGGCTTTCAACCATCCCAAGGGCAAGCGCGCCTCACGCAGGCTGGAGCAGATGCTGCATGAGGTTGGGATGATGGGGCGGCGCATCGGCGCGCTGCACAACACCCTGCACGGCATGCTGCGGATGATGAATTATCTGGATGAAGCGACGCCTGACTGGTTTGGTGCCGATGCGCCGAAGCGGATCAAACTGGTGGTCAAGGACCTGACCTCGCTGAGCGAGTTCGAGCAGCAACTTGGCGACCGCAATGAGTTCCTGCTGGACAGCGTGCTTGGTCTGATCAACATGGACCAGAACGAGGTGATGAAGGTGATGGCCGTGGCCTCGGTGGTCGGCATTCCGCCGACCGTGCTGGTCGGGGTGTGGGGCATGAACTTCGCGTCGATGCCGGAATTGCATTGGCATTACGGCTACGCCATCGCGCTGGCCGCAGTGGGTCTGAGCATCGTGGTGCCGCTGTTGTGGTTCAAGCGACGAGGTTGGATCTGAGTGCGCGCGGATGCGACACATTCTCGCCTACAATCGCGGTTCTTTCGAACCCCCTGATGGAATCGATGTCTGCCAAACCAATGACCCCCGCCGGCAAGTTGTTTGCCGCCGCTGCACTGATTGAAGGTGTCACCTGGGCCGGATTGCTTGTCGGCATGCTGCTCAAATACGGCACCGGCACCACCGAGCTGGGTGTATGGCTGTTCGGCCGCCTGCATGGCCTGGCCTTTGTGTTCTATGTCGTCGTAACACTGTATGCGTGGATCAAGCTGCGTTGGCCGCTGTGGGCCGTGCTGTTGGCCTTGGTAGCGGCGGTGCCGCCGCTGGTAACGGTGCCACTGGAAATCTGGTTCCGCCGCATCGGCCTGTTGTCCAAGCGCGAGCTTTGATTTGACGAAGATGTGATGGCGCGGCCGGCTTCCACACGGTCGCGCCACTGAAGCTGCATGGTGATACCGGGTACTACGGGCTCCGGTTATATGCGTTGCGGAAGCAGCTCTTGCTGGGTGATGCGCTCGTCATGAATGTCGATGCTTTACCTCGTCTGCAGCCTTGCCCATTGCTTTCTGTGCCTTTCCTGCATTTTTCTCCATGTTGCCGGCCATCTGCTGGGCTTTGTTGCCTGTCATCTTCCCGGCAGCTTCCTTGATGGCACCTTTGATTTCGTGTTTGGTGCCTTCAACACGGTTGCGGTCCACGAACAGTCTCCGGAGACGTCTGCGTTGCTGCAGACAGGTCCAGACTGCGCAATGCCGGGTTTGCAGCGGGTGAGCGCAATGTTGTGATCGCGTTGCGAACAGCGGCGGATTTAGCCTGTGTTGTGTGTGCGCATGTTGGAGCGCTGAGTGCGGTGCCCGGATTCAGCCGGCCACGTTTGGGAGGCTTCGTTCGGGGTGGCCTGCCATCGGTGTCGATGACGGGTTTGGTTCGAACGTTGCGCTCGCTTGGCCCCGTCATCAGCCTGTGCTCATGCTTTCCTGCGGTGTCTGTCCACGGCAGGTGCGCGGGCACACTCGTGCAGCCGCCCGGGTCGCGTTGTCGGGCCTGCGCTGACCTTTGCCTGTCTGTTGGAAGACCCGAGGCCGGACAGGCATGGCGTGGTTACGGTCATACAGGCGCCATGCCAAGGCAGGTACGGTCCGCTCCTCAGGCAACGCAGTCAAACTGAATGGCAAAGGTGTGCCTGTCGATTTGATGGTGGATAATTCCCCCATCGCCAATGCCGTCAAGGGATTGCGGCGATTGGCCCTGGAGCGGCCTGGGCGGTGCTGTTGCCGTCTGCAGCGAGGTGGTTCGAGGGGGCTCCCGCATCGCGATCGGCAGGGTTCGTTTGCCGCAGGTTTAGGTTGGTTCTTCTAGTTTTCCCCGGCTGGTCAGCTTCTCCTTCAAGGAATTCAGGTGCAACACGCAAGCAAACAGCGTTACGGCAAGTTGTGCCGCCAGGACTACCTGCAGATGGCCCAGCGGGGCAAGCAATGAGCAATAAGGTCACCACCGACAATGGTTTGGACGCCGGTATTGCGGTGCTGCCAGCCGAGCACCCCTTGCCCATGCCCGAGCAATCGCTGCGCACGGGCTCGCTGCATGTGCCGCGGCAGAAGACCGCCCCGGCCAATATCGGCCTGCGCCGCCTGTACGTCTTCGGCAGCACCGCGTTGACCACGTTGCTCGCCACCTGGCTGATGGCGCGAGTGCTGTCCAACGGTGGCATCAACGTGCTCGAAGCCTGTCTGCTCGGCTTGTTCGTGCTGCTGTTCGCCTGGATTGCGATGTCCTTCGTCAGCAGCCTGGCTGGCCTGCAGGCGCTGCTGCGTGGCCGCCGCAAGCTCGGCATCTACCCGGATACGCCGCTGCCGCAGCTGCGCAGCCGTACCGCCTTGTTGATGCCCACCTACAACGAAGACCCGCGCCGGATGATGGCCGGTCTGCAGGCGATCTATGAATCGGTGGCCGCGACCGGGCAGCTGGAGCACTTCGACTTCTACGTGCTCAGCGATACCACCCGCGATGCGATTGGCCGTGCCGAAGAACAGGTGTTCGCGCGCCTGGTGGAAGCCACCGGCGGTGCCGAGCGGCTGTATTACCGCCGCCGCGCCAGCAATGTGGGCCGCAAGGCCGGCAATATCGCCGACTGGGTGCGCCGCTTCGGTGGCGCCTACCCGCACATGCTGATCCTCGACGCCGACAGCCTGATGACCGGCGACGTGATCGTGCGGCTTGTGTCGGCGATGGAGAACCATCCGACCGTCGGCCTGATCCAGTCACTGCCGGCGGTGGTCGGTGGCCGCACCGCCTTTGCCCGCATGCAGCAGTTTGGTGGCCGCGTGTACGGGCCGGTGATGGCCTATGGCGTGGCCTGGTGGCACGGGGCTGAGAGCAACTACTGGGGGCATAACGCGGTGATCCGCACCCTGGCATTCGCCGAGGAAGCTGGTCTGCCGGAGCTGCCGGGGCGCAAGCCGTTTGGTGGTCACGTGCTGAGCCACGACTTCGTCGAGGCCGCACTGATACGCCGTGGTGGCTGGGCCGCGCACATGGTGCCCTACCTGCACGGCAGCTACGAAGAAGGCCCGCCGACCCTGACCGATCTGCTGATCCGCGACCGCCGCTGGTGCCAGGGCAACCTGCAGCACTCCAAGGTGGTGGCCACGCCGGGCCTGCACTGGGTCAACCGCGTGCATATGTTGATCGGCATCGGCCATTACTTCACCGCGCCGATGTGGGCGATGTTGATGCTGATCGGTATCGCCATTCCGCTGATCCACGGCGGCATTGATCTGGCCCAGGAGCTGCATCTGGATCTGCGGATGGCACCGGCGAGTTACTGGCGCGGCCTGGACCAGGATGGCGTGTTCTGGGTGTTCGTGGTGACCATGGTCGCGCTGCTGTCGCCCAAGCTGATGGGCTATGTGGCGATGCTGACTTCGCGCAAGGAGCGCATTGGGTGCGGTGGTGCTTTCAGGGCGTTCATCTCGCTGTTGCTGGAAACCGTGCTGGCGGCGCTGATGGCGCCGGTGGTGATGTACGTGCAGTCGCGTGGTGTTGCCGAAGTGTTGGCCGGCAAGGATTCGGGCTGGGACGCACAGCAGCGCGACGACGGCAGTGTCTCGGTGCGCGACTTGCTGCGCAGTTATGGCGGTTTGAGTGTTTTCGGTGTGGTGATGGGCGTGGCCGCCTATATGGTGTCGCCGCCGCTGGCGGCGTGGATGGCGCCGGTGGTGATCGGCATGGCGCTGGCGGTACCGGTGGTGGCATGGACCTCATCGCGCAAGGCAGGTGACTGGCTGCGGAAGCATGGCCTGTTGTGCATCCCTGAAGAAAACGCCCCGCCTCCGGTATTGCTGCGTGCCGCCGAGTTGCGTGCGGCTGAGCTGAAGGAACCGCTGCAGGACTAGCCGCCGCTGTGGTTGTGGGAGCGGCGTAAGCCGCGAAGCCGGCAGCAATGTGCCGCCATTTGGCCTGCAACCTTCGTGCAGATTGCCGGCTTGGCTTCAACCGGCAACACCATCAGCTTCGCGGCTTACGCCGCTCCCACAAACTGCTGGCTCAACCGATAGCTACCTATGGCAGGCATAATTCCCGCCTGTCTTTGGGAGTCATACACATGCTGGAAACAGTGGAGCAGGAAACCGGCGCGTCGCCGGAATGGTCGGTGATCTGGCTGCATGGTCTGGGTGCCGATGGCCATGATTTCGCGCCTATCGTGCCCGAGCTGGTGCGTCCGCACTGGCCGGCGATCCGCTTCGTGTTTCCGCATGCACCCAAGCGCCCGGTCAGCATCAACAACGGCATGCCGATGCGTGCCTGGTACGACATCGTCAGCATGGATTTCCGCAGCCGCGCCGATGCCAAGGGTGTCGCCGAGTCGGTGCAGCAGCTGGAAGCGCTGATCGCCCGTGAACAGGCGCGCGGCATTCCGGCCAACCGTATCGTCCTGGCCGGTTTCTCGCAGGGTGGGGCAATCATCCTGTCCGCAGGCCTGAAGCGCAGCGAGCCGGTTGCAGGCTTGGTGGCCTTGTCGACCTATCTGCCGGAAGTGGACGCCGCCCCGTCGCAGTTGGTGGATGGCGCTACCGTGCAGCCGGTGTTCATGGCCCACGGTAGCGCCGATCCGGTGATTCCGCTGCAGATCGCCGAGCACAGCGCGCAGGTCCTCAAGACGCTGGGCTTCGGCGTGGAATGGCACCGTTACCAAATGGCCCACCAGGTCTGCGGCGAAGAGATCCACGCGCTGGGCGACTGGCTGCAGGCCCGTTTCGCGCAGATCTGATCGCTTTGTGAGCTGTACCGCAGTTGCCGGATTGTTGACGGCGGCGTACTCCGAACCCGGCTACCATGTCGCCACGACTGGGGAGCCGTGAGCGAGGTAGTGGTGTGAAGGTAGTAATCGCCGATGACGAGCCGTTGGCACGCGAGCGCTTGCGCGCGCTGCTGGCCGAGCTGGCGGAGGTGGAGGTGGTTGGCGAGGCGGCCAACGGCAACGATGCCCTGCACGTCTGCGCGCAGACCCAGCCGGATTTGGTGCTGCTGGATATCGCCATGCCCGGCATCGATGGTCTGGAAGTGGCCCGCCACCTGGCCGGGTTCGAACCGCGCCCGGCGGTGGTGTTCTGCACTGCCTACGATGCCCATGCCTTGTCGGCCTTCGAGGCGGCGGCGATCGATTATCTGATGAAGCCGGTGCGCGGCGAGCGCCTGGCCGCCGCGCTGGAACGTGCGCGCACCTTTATTGCCGGCCGCGCCAATGCCGCCCCGGCTGCGGCCACGCAACCGCGACGGATGCTGTGCGCGCGCCTGCGCGGCAGCCTGCGTCTTGTGCCGGTGGAAGACATCCTCTACCTGCAGGCCGAGGAAAAATACGTGGTGGTGCACCACCTGCGTGGCGAAGACCTGATCGAGGAATCGCTGCGCTCGCTGGAAGACGAGTTTTCCGGGCGCTTCATCCGCATCCACCGCAACTGCCTGATCGCCCGCGATCGGCTGCAGGAAGTCCGCCGCACACCGGCCGGGCAGGTGCAGGCGGTGCTGCGTGATGTCTCGCAACCGCTGGAAATCAGCCGGCGCTGCGTGGCCGGACTGAAGACCGAGATGGAACGGCTGTGACCTGGGGCTTGCAGCGGCGATAATGGCCGCATGAGCATCCTGCGTATCGCCACCCGAAAGAGCCCGCTTGCCCTGTGGCAGAGCGAACACGTTGCCGACCGTCTGCGCCAGGCCCACCCGGGCCTGCAGGTGGAGCTTGTGCCGATGAGCACGCGCGGCGACGAAATCCTCGACCGCTCGCTGGCGGCCATTGGCGGCAAGGGCCTGTTCCTGAAGGAGCTGGAGCTGGCGATGCTGCGCGGCGACGCCGATTGCGCGGTGCATTCGCTCAAGGACGTGCCGATGGAGCTGGAAGCGCCATTCGTGCTGCCGGCGATCCTGACCCGCGCCGATTCGGCCGATGCCTTCGTCTCCAATACCTATCCATCGCTGGATGCCTTGCCGCAGGGCGCCTGTGTGGGGACCTCCTCGTTGCGTCGCCAAGCACAGCTACGCGCGCTGCGTCCGGACCTGAAGTCGCGTGACCTGCGTGGCAACGTCAACACCCGCCTGGCCAAGCTGGATGCCGGTGAGTATGACGCCATCATCCTGGCCTGCGCCGGCCTGGAGCGCTTGGAGCTGGGCGCGCGCATCCGCGATCGTCTGGTCGCCCCGCAATGGCTGCCGGCACCGGCACAGGCGGCGGTTGCGATTGAATGCCGGCAGGACGCCGTGGACATCATCAGCCTGGTCAAGGCGCTGGACGATGCATCCACCCGCAGTTGCGTGGAAGCGGAGCGGGCCATGAACCGTGCGCTGGATGGCAGCTGCCATGTACCGGTGGCCGGTTTGGCGCAGTGGCGTGGTGATGACCTGTGGTTGCAGGGTTTGGTCGGCGGCGTGGCCGATGGCCGTGCGGTACGTGCGCAGGCGCAAGGCCCGGCCAGTGACCCGGAAGCGCTGGGGCGCGAAGTGGCGCGGCAGCTGTTGGAAGGCGGTGCAGGCGAGTTGTTACGCTGATTCTGCCGTTGTAGGAGCGGCGTGAGCCGCGAAGCCACAAATGCAGGAGATGGCATGAGCGCCGGCCTTGTCGGCGCGCAAGTATGGTCAGCTTCGCGGCTTACGCCGCTGCCACAAAACCAACAAAACCTACCGGCGGTTATTCGGGGATTGCCGGTAATGCCCCTTGCCGAGCATGGCTCGGCACTACCGGGCAGCGGATGCCGGGCATGCGCCCGGCAGCTGCTTACTTGAAGCTGTAGACCACGTTCATGGTGGACAGCGTATCGGTCTTGCGCTTCTGGTCGGCAACGTCGCTGTTGTAGCGCGCCTGCCAGCCCGCTTTGAGGGCGAAGTGCTGGTTCATGTTGACCGACACGCCGAAGTCGTTCTGCGCGAAGGTGTTGTACGAACCGGATTCCACCAGCAGCGAATTGACCAGCTCGGTGTTCTCGGTGATGCCGAACTTGAAGTCGAACAGGCCGCGGCCGATCAGGCCGGTGCGGTTCTCGTCGGTCTGCGAGTTGTGGGTGCGGCGCACACCGGGGCCGATCTGGGTGTCCAGGGTGACGCGTTCGCCATCGATCAGGCGGGTACCGTAACCGAGGCCGAAGGTGCCAAGGCGGTCGTAGGTGGCGAAGTCGTCGCGTTCATAACGCACGGTAGCGGTGAGCTGGCGGTACTCACCCAGCTGCAGGGCGCTGCCGGCGCTGCCGGAGTAACGGTTGGCAGTGGTCTGGCGCTTGCGGGAGGTGCTGCCGTCGTCGGCGGTCTCGGTGTACTCGGCGCTGGAGCGCAGACCGAACAGATCCATGCTGTGGATCCAATCATCGTCGGTGTAGCGCAGCTTCAGGCGGCCGTTGAAGCTTTCGGTGGTGCTGTTGCCGTGGGCTGAGGCAAAGCCCAGTTCGCCGCCGCTGCCGCTCCACGGCGAGCTCATCGCGGCCAGGTCGGAAGTATCGGTAGCGTCTTCGGCCCAGGCCAGCGGGGCGGCCAGCAGTAATGGCAGCAAGAGGGAAACACGCAGGGACATCAGGGGGATCTCCAAGGGAGAGACGGGAATGGGAGGCGTTGCGATGATACCGGATGGTCCCTGACCCTCAGGCGCATGGAGGGGCTGGGGGCTTCATCCGCGGTTACGGCGGCGGCCGAGCTGCCCCATTGCAGCCCCGACTCGGACATAATCCGGGGATGGACCGCTATGAACGCATCAACGCCCTGCATCGTCTGCTCAAGTCCGCCCGCTACCCGGTAACGGTGATGCGGTTGCAGGAGGAATTGGGCTGTTCCCGTGCCACGGTCTACCGCGACCTGGCCTTCCTGCGTGATGCGCTGATGGCGCCGGTGGAGGGCGATGGCGAGGCCGGGTTCCGCTACATGAGCGGGGAGAGCGACCGTTTCGAGCTGCCGGGCTTGTGGCTGAGTTCGGAGGAATTGCACGCCTTGCTGGCGTCGCAGCATCTGTTGGCGCGCACCGGCGGCGGTGTGTTGTCGTCAATGCTGGCGCCGCTGCAGCAGCGCATAGAAGGCTTGCTGGCTGCGCAGGCTGGCGCCTCGCATTGGCCGGTGGAGCGGGTGCGGGTGATTCCGCACCGCGGCCGCAAACTGGACGAGGCCAGTTTCCGCACGGTGGCGTCCGGCGTGCTGGAGCGCAAGCAGCTGTCCTTTGAATACCGCGCACGATCGACCGATGAGGCTACTCGCCGCACGGTGTCACCGCAGCGCATTACCCATTACCGCGACAACTGGTACCTGGACGCCTGGGACCACAACCGCGAGGCGGTGCGCAGTTTTGCGGTGGATCGCATCCATCAGGCGCGGCTGCTCGATCAGCCAGCACGCGATGTGGCAGATGAGGAGTTGAACGAGCAGTTAGCCGCCAGTTACGGCATCTTCTCGGGTGCACCCAAGGGCTGGGCGACGATCGTGTTCAGCGCCAAGGCCGCGCGCTGGGTGGCCGATGAGCATTGGCACTCCAAGCAGCAGGGGCGGTTTCTTGCTGACGGACGTTATGAATTGAAGGTGCCGTACAGCGTATCCCGCGAGCTGTTGATGGACGTGCTGCATTACGGTTCAGACGCGGAGATCGTGGAGCCGCAGTCCTTGCGCGAGCAGGCCAAGGCGCTGTTGTCGCTGGCGTTGAGTAATTACGACTGAGGAAGTAGTGCTGTGCATGGCTCGGCTAGTGCCTTGCTTTGCTCTTGTTCTGCTTTGCTCTTGTTTTGCTTGGCTCTAGCTCTGCTTAGCTCTTGCTCTGCTCTGCTCTGCTCTGCTTTGGCTTTGGCTCTGCTCTGCTTTGGCTCTGCTTGGCTTGGCTCTGCGTTGCTCTGCTTTTCCCTCTCCCGCCTCCGGGAGAGGGGTAGGGGGGAGGGCAGCTTCTGCTTGTTGCTGTTGACCTTGCCGTTGCCGTTGTTTTTCGGAGCAGCGGAGCAACGGCTATAGCTGGAGCAAAAGCAAAGCAAAGCAAAAGCTTCCCCTCACCCCAACCCCTCTCCCGTAAACGGGAGAGGGGACAGCAAGATCAACAGCAACAGCAAAGCCAAAGCCAAAGCCAAGGCCAAAGCCAAAGCCAAAGCCAAAGCCAAAGCAGAGCCAAAGCAGAGCCAAAGCAGAGCCAAAGCAGAGCCAAAGCCAAAGCAGAGCCAAAGCCAAAGCAGAGCCAAAGCCAAAGCAGAAGCTAAAACCAAAACACATAAAAAAACAGCCGCTTTCGCGGCTGTTTTCTTTCAGATCACTCCGCCATCAAACCCGGCCGAAGATCAACGTTGCATTGGTGCCGCCAAAGCCGAAGCTGTTCGACATCACCGTATCCAACTTCGCTTCCTGCGTCTTGCGCAGGACCGGGAAGCCTTCCACACGCTCGTCCAGGGTTTCGATATTGGCCGAACCAGCCATGAAGCCATCACGCATCATCAGCAGGCAGTAGATCGCCTCATGCACGCTGGCAGCGCCCAAGGAGTGACCCGACAATGCCTTGGTCGAAGACAGCGGCGGCACCGCATCACCGAACACCTGGCGCACCGCGCCCAGCTCGGTCACATCGCCCAGCGGGGTCGAGGTGCCGTGGGTGTTCAGATAGTCGATCGGACGATTCAAACCTTCCATCGCCATCTTCATGCAACGCACTGCACCTTCGCCGGATGGGGCAACCATGTCGGCGCCGTCGGAGGTCACGCCGTAACCAACCAGTTCGGCGTAGATGCGCGCACCACGGGCCACGGCGTGGTCGTAGTCTTCCAGCACCAGCATGCCGGCGCCGCCAGCGATGACGAAGCCATCGCGGTTGGCGTCGTACGGACGCGATGCCGTGCTTGGGGTTTCGTTGAAGCTGGTGGACAGTGCGCCCATGGCGTCGAACATCACGCTCATCGACCAGTGCAGGTCTTCACCGCCGCCGGCAAACATCACGTCCTGGGCGCCGTGGCGGATCAGGTCGGCGGCAGCACCGATGCAATGTGCCGAGGTGGCGCAGGCGGCCGACAGCGAATAGCTCAGGCCCTTGATGCTGAAGGCGGTGGCCAGGTTGGCCGACACAGTCGAGCACATCGTGCGCGGCACCATGTACGGGCCTACCTTGCGTACACCACGGTTGCGCAGCAGATCGGCGGCTTCCACCTGCCATTCGCTGGAACCACCGCCGGAGCCGGCGATCAGGCCGCTGCGCACGTTGCTGACCTGGCTTTCATCCAGGCCGGCATCGGCAATGGCGTCGCGCATGGCGATATAGCTGTAGGCCGCGGCATCGCTCATGAAGCGCTTGAGCTTGCGGTCCACCTGCGCGTCCAGGTCGATCTCGACCTTGCCGCCGATCTGGCTGCGCAGGCCGGCTTCGGCGTGGTCGGGTAGGGCGACGATGCCGGGACGGCTGTCACGAAGGGCGCTGGACACGGTGTCCAGATCGTTGCCAAGGCAGGACGTGATGCCCATGCCGGTAATGACGACACGACGCATCAGAAGCTCTCGGTTGAGGTGAACAGACCTACGCGCAGGTCCTTGGCGGAATAGATCTCGCGGCCGTCGACCAACATGCGGGCGTCGGTCTGTGCCATCACCAGCTTGCGGTTGATCACGCGCGAGACATCGATTTCGTACTGCACCAGCTTGGCGCTGGGCAGCACCTGGCCGGTGAATTTGACCTCGCCACAGCCCAGCGCACGGCCGCGGCCTTCCGCGCCCAGCCAGGTGAGATAGAAGCCGGTCAGCTGCCACATGGCATCCAGGCCCAGGCAGCCCGGCATCACCGGGTCACCGATGAAATGGCAGCCGAAGAACCACAGGTCAGGACGGATATCCAGTTCGGCCCGGATCATGCCCTTGCCGTGTGCGCCACCGTCCTCGCGGATCTCGGTGATGCGGTCGAACATCAGCATCGGGTCATTGGGGAGACGGCCTTTGTTCGGGCCGAAAAGTTCGCCACGCGCGCTGGCCAGCAGCTGGTCGCGCGAGAAAGCATGCAGACGGGTCATCCGGGGTAATCCAAAGCCATTGCGAGCCCCGGAGCATGCTGCAGCATCTGCGTTCAATCAAATGTTTTAACTGGACGGTTGCGTATGTTAGCGGCAGATAAGCGCCGTTCGCGGGCTGTTACGGGAGGTATGAATAAGTACATTTGTGAGGACAAGTGTGCATTTAGCGACAACAGCTATCATGTTGGCGACCTTTTGAGACTGTTACCTTGAGCCAACAGCGCAAGATCATCCACGTCGACATGGACGCCTTCTATGCGTCCGTGGAGCAGCGTGATGACCCCAGTTTGCGCGGACGGCCGGTGGTGGTGGCCTGGCGCGGGGCGCGTTCGGTGGTGTGCGCGGCCTCTTACGAGGCCCGCAAGTTCGGGGTGCGCTCGGCGATGCCGGCCTTGCGGGCCGAGCGGCTGTGCCCGGATGCGGTGTTCGTGCCGCCGGACTTTGCCCGCTACAAGGCGGTGTCGCGGCAGATCCGCGAGATTTTCCTGCAACACACCCCGCTGGTTGAGCCGCTGTCGCTGGACGAGGCGTTCCTGGACGTAACCGAGTCACCAAGCTGCGACGGCATCGCCACCGAGATCGCCCGCACCATCCGTGCGCAGATCCGCGAGACCACCGGCTTGACCGCCTCGGCTGGGATCGCACCGAACAAGTTCCTGGCCAAGGTTGCCTCGGACTGGCGCAAGCCCGATGGTCAGTTCGTGGTGCGGCCTTCGCGGGTTGAGGAGTTCCTGACGCCTTTGCCGGTCAAGCGGGTGCCGGGCGTGGGCAAGGTGATGGAAGGCAAGCTGTCGGCGCTGGGTATCGTCACCGTCGGTGATCTGCGCGCGCTGCCGCTTGAACAGCTGCAGGCCTTGTTCGGCAGTTTTGGCGCTGGCTTGTATCGGCGTGCGCGTGGCATCGACGAGCGCCCGGTGGAGCCGGATCAACCGGTGCAGTCGATTTCTTCCGAAGATACCTTTGCCGAAGACCTGCACATGGGCGAGTTCGATGAAGCGATCACCCAGTTGGCGGAACGTACCTGGCGCGCAACCGGACGCACCGAGCGCATCGGTCATACCGTCGTGCTGAAGTTGAAGACCGCGCAGTTCCGCATTCTCACCCGCAGCTATACGCCGGATACGCCGCCGGGCTCGGTCGAAGACCTGCGCGATATCGCCTTGGCCTTGTGCCAACGCGTGCAGTTGCCAGCAGATACGCGTTATCGATTGGTTGGTGTTGGTCTGGCCGGATTCCGTGATCGCGAAGAGCTGGTGATCCAGGGTGATTTGTTTCGCAGCATCACGTTGGATTGAGTACAGCCTTCAAGCAGCGCCGCGCCGCTACAATCGATGCTCAATTCAGGGAGTGTGATGCGTGGTGATCAAAGCCTTGGTGTTCGATTTGGATGGCACGCTGGTGGACAGCGCAGGTGATATCGCCGAGGCAGTGAACCTCACATTGGAAGAGCTGGCGTTGCCGCGCGTCTCCGAGGCGACGGTGCGCAGTTGGATAGGCGAGGGTGTACGCAATCTGGTGTCCACCGCATTGGCGAACGCTGGCAGCGCATTGACGCTGGAAGAGGTGATGTCGGTTTTCATGCGGCACTACAAGGCCTGCCTGCTGCGCAGCCCGCGTTTGTATGACGGTGTTGGTGAGGCATTGACCGCATTGCAGGCACGCGGCCTGCCGATGGCGATCTGCACCAACAAGCCGGCGGCAATGGTTGCGCCCTTGTTGCAGCATCTGGGCATCGCCGGCTTCTTCGCGCACATCATTGGTGGCGATTCGCTGCCGCAGCGTAAGCCCGCAGCGGAGCCCTTGTTGCATGTGGCAGGCTTGTTGCAGCAGCCGGTGGCAGATTGCCTGATGGTCGGTGATTCGGGCACGGATCTGGGCGCGGCCAACAATGCCGGCATGCCGATCGTGCTGGTGCGCTATGGTTATTCGCGCGACCTGGATCTGGATGCAGCTGAGGCAGTTGCAGTGATCGACGATATGCGTGAGTTGGTGGCGATCGTCGCGTAACCGGGCCTTTGTGGGAACGACAGCTTTTGTAGGAGCGGCATAAGCCGCGAAGCTGATGGACTACCCGATTGCAGATAATTCTGCGACGTCATTGATGTCAGTTTCGCGGCTTATGCCGCTCCTACAGATCAGGCTCACAACCTCATTTCCGGTTGTTATCAATAATCATTCTCATTTAGTGTAGAATGCGGCCATCCCGCAGCTTGTCTGGCGTTTGTTTCCGGCAGCTGCATTCGATATCCGTCGTTCCTCAAGCTGTTCGCCAGAGGGGCGCATCCCCACTGTCGAGAGGCTTCCCCCATGTCCCGTCGTTCGTCGTCGCGGTTGTCCGCGCGTGCCTTGTTGTCCCGCCATCCCCTTTCCGCTGCGCTGGCATTGAGCGCTTTGCTCGCCGGCCCCGCAATGGCTGAAGGCGCAGCAGCGGCTACAGACATCGACACCGTGCATGTCACCGCCGAACAGATCGCCAAGCAGGCCTTGGGCAGCTCGGTGATCACCGCGGTCGATCTGGAACGTCTGCCGCCAGCCAATGACTTGTCCGAAGTGATACGGCGCATGCCCGGCATCAACCTGACCGGCAATACCGCATCGGGTTCGTACGGCAATTTCCGCCAGATCGACATCCGCGGCATGGGCCCGGAAAACACCTTGATCCTGATTGATGGCCGCCCGGTCAGCTCGCGCGACTCGGTGCGCATGGGCCGCAGCGGTGAGCGCAACAGCCGCGGCGACAGCAACTGGGTGCCGGCCGAAGCGGTCGAGCGCATCGAGGTGCTGCGGGGTCCTGCCGCGGCACGTTATGGCTCGGGCGCTTCCGGTGGTGTGGTCAACATCATCACCAAGAAGCCGACCGGCGACCTGACCGGCTCGCTGACCTTGTACGGCAGCCAGGCCGAGCACAGCGATGAAGGCGACAGCGAACGCGTTGGCTTCCAGCTGTCCGGCCCGTTGAGCGAGCAGCTGTCGTTCCGTCTGTTCGGCAACGTCAACAAGACCGAGCCGGACGCGCTGTCGCTCAACGAGGAATTCGCCACCGGCGTGACCCCGCCGGCCGGCCGCGAAGGCGTGCGCAACCGCGACATCAGCGGCCTGCTGCGCTATGACATCAACGACAACCATGTGCTGGAGCTGGATGCCAGCGTCAGCCGCCAGGGCAATATCTACTCCGGTGAGCGCGGCGTCAGCGGGGACGGCTTCGAGCGTTTGAACGCGCTGTACGGTGCCGAGACCAATGTGATGCTGCGTCGCTCGTTCGGCCTGACCCATCGCGGCAGCTACGACTGGGGTACCTCGCGGATTACTGCTGCCTACGACGACACCGATAACACCCGCTTGAACGAAGGCCTGGCCGGTGGCCCGGAAGGCTCGATCACCGAAGGGGCGACTTTCTCCACCTCCGAGCTGACCTCCACCCGCGTGGATGGCGAGATCAACGTGCCGCTGAACTGGGGCGGCATCGAGCAGGTGGCGACACTGGGCTTCGAGTACCGCGACATGAAGCTGGATGACCCGTACTCGGTGACCCAGAGTTCCAGCAGCGGTGGTGGCATCCCGGGTTACGACGGCGTGCGCACTGGCAAGAGCGACCAGCAGTTCGCGGCGGTTTTTGTCGAGGACAACCTGTACATCGGCGATCGTTGGACGCTGACCCCGGGCCTGCGCTTCGACCACCATTCGCAGTTCGGCAACAACCTCAGCCCCAGCCTCAACGTGCAGTTCAAACTGGCTGAAGACTGGGCAATCAAGGGCGGCATCGCGCGCGCATTCAAGGCGCCGAACCTGTACCAGGCCAACCCGGACTATCTCTACTACACGCGTGGCAACGGCTGCCCGGTGCTGAGCCCGAACCAAGGCTCTGGCTGCTACGTGATGGGCAACGCCAACCTCGATCCGGAAACCAGCATCAACAAGGAAATCGGCATCGAGTGGGCACCGGACAACGGCTGGCACGCCTCGGTCACCTACTTCCATAACGACTACAAGGACAAGATCGTTGCCGGCCAGGACCGCATCGGCATCACCAATGACACCAAGGGCCAGGTATTCCAGTGGACCAATGCGCCGGAAGCCATCATCCGTGGCGTCGAGGGCAACGTGAAAGTGCCGCTGATTGGCGGTGGTGATGTGCTGTCGTGGAACACCAATGTCACCTGGATGATCGAGAACGTCGACAAGACCACCGATCAGCCGCTGTCCATCATTCCCGAGTACACCGTCAACACCTTCCTGGACTGGCAGGTCAATACGCAGTTGTCGTTCATGCTGACCGGCACCTTCTACGGCAAGCAGGAATCGGCGACGCAGGCCAGCACCACCGGTGCTGCATTGCCGCCGGATACGCGCGCTGCCTATGACCTGTGGAGCCTGGGTGGCCAGTACCGGATCACGCCGAAGGTGCGCGTCGGTGGCGGCATCAACAACCTGTTCGACAAGCGCCTGTTCCGCGAAGGCACCACCAGCACCAGCGCCACCGGTGCAGGTGCTGCCACTTACAACGAGCCCGGCCGCAGCTACTGGGTGAACCTGACCGTCGGCTTCTGAGCCAGGCATAGCGATGACAACTCACATGCGTATCCGCTTTCACTCACTGCTCGCCGTGGCCTCGCTGGTGTTGCTCGGCGTAGTCGCACCGATGGCAGCCGCACAGCAACGCAACCCGGCGCAGCTGATGGGCCAGACCGTTGCTGACACCGGCTCGGCGCACTACCGCTTCGAACGCTTCGTGATACGCAGTGATGATGGCCAGCGCACCTGGCGGGTCAACCTCGGCATCCCTGCAGGTACCGCACCGGCGATGGGTTTCCCTGCGCTGTGGATGCTGGATGGCAATGGCGCGTTGATGGAATTCGACGCGCCGCTGCTGGAGGAGCTGGCGCAGAAGCAGCCAACGGTGCTGGTGTTCGTCGGCTACGACAACCAGCAGCGCATCGATTCGCCTGCACGTACCCGCGACTACACGCCGATTGTCGACCAGCCTGAAGACGGTGGCGCAGCGGTAGGCGGTGGCGCCGATGCGTTCCTGGAAGTGATCGAGCGGCGCATCCGTCCGCAGCTGGCGCAGCATGTGGCAACCGATGCCAACAAGCAGGCACTGTGGGGGCATTCGCTGGGCGGGCTGTTCGTGCTGCATACGTTGTATACGCGTAGCGGTGCATTCCAGACCTATGTGCCGGCCAGCCCATCGCTGTGGTGGCAGCAGGGCGCGATGCTGGGTGCTCCCGAGCGCCAGTTCATCGGCAACAACGCCGGTCATCCGGCGCGGGTGCTGATGATGCTTGGTGGCGGTGAACGTGATCGCGATACCAGCAACCGTGACATGAGCAATCCACGGGTGCTCGCGCATTTGAAGCGCGTCTCTGGCGCACCGTCCGATGCCGCCGAGCAATTGTCTGCGCGCCTGCGCCAGGTGCCGGGACTGGATGTCGAGTACCACCAGTTCGACGGCCTCGGCCATGGCCCGATGTTCCGCGCCTCGTTGATGCGCGCGCTGCATGAAATCACCGGCGTGCGTGACCGCAGCGCGGAGCCGCGCTCCTGATATGACTTCCAAGTCCGGGCCGACGGCCCGGCACTCCATTACCCAGGCAGCGTCACCGCCCAGGCAGAAACCCACGATGCGCGCGACGTCGCGCAGCACCCAAGAGGTAATGCCCGATGGCAAACGTTCGTTCCACTACTGCTTCCAACACTGCCCGCGCCGCGCGTCCGCACCTGCTCGGCCTGGCGTTGTTGCTGGCCACCGGCGTTGCCGGCGCCCAGGTGTTCGCACAGCCGGATACCGCCTTCAACGGCAGCGTCCGCGCTACCGCACCGGTGGTATTGCCGGGCAGCGAAACCGGTATCGAGGGCAATGGTTTCACCCCGGGCCAGAAGGTGACCTTGCTGCGCGGTGAGACCGTGCTCAACGCACAGCCTTATGTCGCCAATGGCGAAGGCAAGTTCAGCGGCACGCTGGCGATTCCAGCCGATGCTGTCGCCGGCCCGCAGCCGATCGTGGTGCGTGCGGCTGCGCCAGACGCCGCAGCGGTGTTCTCGCTGAAGGTCTCGCGCGAAGTGCCCCTGTCCGGCCAGGAGCGCATCCAGGCCGCCAGCAACCGCCTGGTGCAGGGTTTGTACCAGGTCGCCTACAGCCCGGCCAGCAAGGCCGCGTTCGTGACCAGCGCCGTCGGCCGCCCGCCGGTGAAACAGTCCGAACTGCTCAAGGTGGATCCGGAATCGCTGCAGATCATCGCCCGCGTATCGCCGCAGGCAGCACCAGGCAATGACGGCAACCTGTTCGCCGTCTATGGCGTGGGTGTGGACGACGCCAACGGCAATGTATGGGTGACCAATACCCGCCAGGACACGGTGGCGGTCTACCGTCAGTCCGACCTGTCGCTGGTCAAACAGTACCCGGTCGGCGCGGTGTCACATGCGCGCGATGTGGTGGTCGATGCCCAGCGTAACCGCGCCTATGTCTCGGCCACCGGTGCCGACTACATCAGCGTGTTCGACACCCGTACGCTGCAGCAGCTGGACAACATCACCATCGCCTCCGGCAAGCGCGGCGAAACCTTCACCCCCGGCAGCCTGGACATCGATACGGCTACCGGCAAGGTCTATACCGTCAGCCTGGCCGCTGCGGAAGCGGCGATCATCGACGGCGCCAGCGGCAAGGTGGAAAAGGTGTTCCCGCTGGCCGGCGCGCGTGATGCGATCGGTGTGGCATGGAACCCGGTAGCCAAGCGCCTGCTGGTGGTATCGCAGGGCAGCGACAACCTGCTGATCGTCGACCCTGCCACGGCCAAGGTCGAGCACGACGTGTATGTCGGTGCCGGTTCCTTGAACGTGTCCTACAGCCCGAGCACGCGCCTGGCCTATGTCAGCAACCGCGCTGCCGGTACGGTCACCGTGGTTGATGAAGTCGGCAAGATCGTTGCCAACCTCGACGGCGGCACCTACCCGAACCACGTCAGCAAGGGTCCGGATGCGGTGATGTTCGCGATCAACAAGTCCAAGGGCGCCGATGACGCCAAGGGCGATCGCATCACCCGCCTGCTGCCTGTGCAGCGCTGAGTGATCCGCCGCGCCCTGTGCGCGGCAAGGCGGTAAACGCGCGGGAGATGCCGGCAACGGCATCTCCCGCACTGCCATCAAAAGCTGGCCGGTACGCAGCTCCCATGCATCGGCCGATCTGGTGACCGAGGACATATTGATGAAAGCCACCACCCTTGTTCCGACTGGCCTGGGCCTGCTGCTGGCCGGGCTGATTACCGGCTGCGATCGCAGCCCGGCACCACCGCAGGCCGCAGCCGAAGCCCCCGCTGTCGCAGCGCCCGCTGCTGATGCGAGCGTATTGCCGGCGGGTTGGAAGCGCGTGGCCGGGCAGGACGTGCCGCAGGTGGCTGCAGCAGCGCCGCAGCTGCCGGCCAAGCTGCACTCGGACGATGGCGTGGACGTTGAAGTGACCGACATCAGTCGTATCGTCGCCGGCGGCGATGATGTGATCGCGGTGATCGAAGCCTTGGGCCTGGCCGACAAGGTGTACGCCGCACCGGAGCGCTCGGCAACGGCCGCAGGCCGGGCTGCCCCCAAGCACTTCCTGTTCAACCGGACCACCGGTGTGGAAGGCGTGCTGAGCCTGGAAGGAACCCTGTTTCTCGGCAACAGCCTGCGCCGCCATGCGGTGCTGGCCGAACGCCTGCGCGCGACCGGCCATGCCGCGGTGGTGATCGACGACCTGCAGCCGCCGGCGGACAAGGTGCGCAAGGTGGCTGCTGCGCTTGGTCTGGCTGCACAGGGCGAGGAATTGGCTGGCAAGGTGCAGGCACAGCTCGATCAGGCCGCAGCCATCGCAAAGGACAATGCGAAGCGCCCGCGGGTGATCGCGTTGTCGGCCAGCGGCGCCGGCGGCCTGCCGACCGTGGCCGGCGCTGACAGCGCCGCCAACCAGCTGATCACCATCGCAGGTGGCATCAATATCGGCGAAGAAGCCGGCGTGGCCAATTACTCCCAGCTCAGCAACGAGGGCGTTGTTGCGGCGGCGCCAGACGTGATCCTGGTAACGGAAAACGACCTGCGCCTGTTCGGCGGTGAAGCCGGCCTGTGGAAGGCCTATCCAACCTTGAAGCACACGCCCGCTGGCGTGGCCAACCGTGTCTGGGTGATGACTGATGTCGAACTCAAATCCACCAGCGTGGGCTCTGGTGCCGGTGCGCTGGCCTTGGCGCAGGCCCTGGCGGAGTTGTCGCGCGGATGATGTCGGCGCAGGTCCGGCGGCCGAACGGTGCGCTGCTGCTATGTCTGCTGCTGGCGGTGCTGCTTGGTGCGGTGCTGTTGTCGTTCGGCACCGGCCCGCTGAAGCTGCCTGCGGCCGATGTGCTGCGGGCGATGGCGGCGCAGTTCGGCTTGGCCGATCCGCAATCGATCAGCGCCCGCGACATGGGTGTGGTCTGGCAGCTGCGCATTCCTCGCGCGCTGCTGGGCGCGCTGGTCGGTGCATCGCTGGCGATGGCCGGTGTCGCGCTGCAAGGCCTTTTTGGCAACCCGCTGGCTGATCCCGGCATCGTCGGTGTCAGCCAGGGCGCGGCGCTGGGTGCGGTGGCGGCCATCGTGCTCGGCGCGGGCGCGTTTGCTGTGTGGTTGATTCCGCTGGCGGCATTCGTTGGCGGTGCCGGTGCGACGACCTTGATCTATCTGCTGGCACGGCCGGGGCGCGGTGAAGGCACCGCGACCTTGCTGCTGGTCGGTATTGCGATTGGTGCAGGCTGCTCGGCGGCGGTCGGCTTCCTGACCTATATCGCCAGCGAGAGCGAACTGCAGTCACTGGTGTTCTGGCAGATGGGCTCGTTGGCGCAGGCCAGTTGGAGCGACGTGGCCGCGGTCACGCCGGTATTCGTGATCGGGCTGTTGGCCCTGCTGCGGCTGGCCACGTCCTTGGACATGCTCGCGCTTGGTGAGCGCCAGGCACGCCACATCGGCCTGGATGTCGCACGTACGCGTCTGTTGCTGGTGGCGTTCAGTGCGCTGCTGGTGGGTGCAGCGGTGGCATTTGCGGGCAGCGTCAGTTTCGTCGGACTGGTGGTGCCGCACCTGGTGCGGATGCTGGTCGGCCCGGGACACCGGTGGCTGCTGCCCTTGTCGGGTGTGGTCGGTGCGCTGTTGATCGTGGTGGCTGATACCGCCGCGCGCACGCTTGATCCACCGTCGGAGATCCCGCTTGGGCTGTTCTCCGCTGCCTTGGGCGCACCGTTCTTCCTGTGGCTGGTATTGCGCAAGCGTGGGGGACGGGCATGAGCACACCGTTGCTGGAGTTGCGCGGGGTCAGCGTGTTGCGTGGCAGTCGCAAGGTGTTGGCAGGTGTGGACCTGTCATTGCAGGCCGGCACGCTGACCGCCTTGGTTGGCCCCAATGGCGCAGGAAAGTCCACGTTGTTGGCCTTGCTTGCCGGTGATGCCGAGCCGGATTCCGGGCAAGCATTGCTGCAAGGTCGTGCACTGGCCGACTGGCCGGTGCGTGAGCTTGCCCTGCAGCGGGCGGTGATGGCGCAGGATCACGCCGTGCACTTTGCCTTCAGCGTGCGCGAAGTGGTCGCGATGGGGCGCCTGCCGCATCCGCCACAACCACGACAGGATGCGGAAATCATCGAAGCGGCGTTGCTTGAAGTCGATGTCGCAGCACTCGCCGGTCGCGATGTGCAGACGCTGTCCGGTGGCGAGGCAGCACGCACCTCGCTTGCCCGTGCCTTGGCGCAGCAGACGCCGGTGCTGCTGTTGGATGAGCCAACCGCCGCACTCGATCTTCGCCATCAGGAGCGCACCCTGCGCAGCGCCCGCGAGCTCGCAGAGCAAGGTCGTTGCGTGGTGGTGGTGTTGCACGACCTCAACCTGGCATCAGCCTATGCCGATCGCATCGTGATGCTCTGCGATGGGCGCATTGCCGCCGATGGCTCGCCGCGCGAAGTGCTGACCCGCGACACCATCGGCAAGGTCTACGGCCAGCCGGTGCAGGTGATCGAGCACCCAACGCGTGGCGTGCCGCTGGTGGTTGCCTGCGACGATTGAGTATCCGGCGGTGCGTGGGCGAAGTCGTGCTGTTCGCACACATCGCTTCGCGCATTGGCGGAATGACTACTTCGGCGTTGCTGCCAGCGCCCGATAGTCGCGCGGTGTCATGCCCACTGTGTGTTTGAACTGGCGCGCGAATGCACTCTGGTCGGAGAATCCACAAGCCTGACCTACGCTGGCGATGCTGGTGTCGGTGAACAACATGCGGGTAGCGGCCTCGATCCGGAACTTGGTCAGCAACTGCTGCGGCGTCAGCTGGAATACCTTCTTGAACAGGCGCTCCAACTGCGCGACCGAGACGCCGCTCTTGCCCGCCAGCGTGCGCACGCGCAGCGGCTCGTGGAAATGCGCCTGCATGTACTCCACAGCAGCGTGCAGACGCTGGAAAGAAGAGTCCTCGCGGTCTGGTTGGCCAAGATCACGCGAGATGCCGATCAAGCCGACGATGCGGTTGTCTTCCACCAGCGGCTGCTTGAGGGTGAGGCACCAGCCCGGGCTGCGGTTTGCATAGAGCTGCAGCTCAAGCATGTCTTCGATCACTTCGCCGGTCAGCACGCGACGATCCTGCTGGATGTAGCGTGCGGCCAGGTGTGCAGGGTAGAGCTGCAACACGCTCCTGCCGACGATTTCCTCGCGGCTCTTCTTCGCCAGCCGTTGCATCAAGGTCTGGTTGACGTGCGTATATCGACATTCGGTGTCCTTGATGAAGAACACCACGTCGGGAAGTGGATCAAACATGCGCACCAACACCTGCGGTGACAGGGTGACAGCCATGGCGTTGCTCTCCGTTGCAGAGCGCACACCCTGCCATTCCAGCGGCCGTCTCTCAAGCGGAATTAGTATGCTGAAATCCGCATCGTGCGAGCAAAGATACACCTAGCGCGTGGTGGTGGGTCCAGTGGAGTATTGAACCCGAAATGTACGGTCATGAACTCCTTTCGTTCTTGCGTATGTATACAAATCAAATGGTTGCACTTGTTACGGGTTGTGTGGCTTTTTTCCGTCCTCCCGGTTGATCAGCGGGAAGGCGCGCGTCGATATCCATCCGGGGGCTGGTATTAGGCGGATCTGAAAGCCTTGGCCGGTTATGCCAAGGTAGTGCGTGTCCGCCAGAACCGGCGTACGCGATGCCGGGCCCGGTTCGGGTTTGTGTGTGGTTTTTTTGCCTTCGGTCCGGTCTCGTTCGCGGCCATCAGGATCGTGACTGCTCCATCTGCTGTCGACCTTCGCGTTTGCCCGCGCCGAGGTCGGTTGGTGTGTGCGCGAGAAATGGTCGAAGTCTTCACAAAGCCGTTCAGCGGCGGTGCGCGTCATAGACCTGCAGCTGTTGCTGAAGCCGCACGTCAATCAAGGCGAGGCGCTGGGCGGGTGGTCAGAAGCAGATGTTGTTGATTGCTGAATTTTCGTTGGACATTTCATATTCGAGGGGAAGTAAATGAAGACGAACGATCCCGCCAAGCGCTTGCCGTGTCGCCGGCGTGGCCAACTGGCAGTCGCTGTTGCTATGGCGCTGTGTGCTACTTCCATGGGCTCGGCCTGGGCGCAGGATGCTGCCGGGGAGGCTGCGAAGGAACAACCTGCTGGAACCGAAGCGAAGAATCTCGATACCGTGATCGTGACCGGCTCGCGCATCCGGCGTGAGCCGGGCTTCGAAGGCCCGGCGCCGGTGACGGCAATCAACGCGGAGAGAATCCAGGCCTCCGGCTACACCCAGATCGCCGATCTGGTGAACCAACTGCCCAGCTTTGCTGCAACCCAGACCAGCCAGACCGCCAACCAGACCGGCGACGTTGGCGTCAGTGCGCTGGATCTGCGCGGCATGGGCGTACAGCGAACCCTGACGCTGGTGGATGGGCGCCGTCAGGTTGCATCGATCCCCGGCACCGCTGGTGTCGACGTAAGCGCACTGCCTGCAAGCATGATCGAACGCGTGGACGTGGTCACCGGTGGTGCCTCCGCGCTGTATGGCGCCGATGCCGTCAACGGTGTGGTCAACTTCGTTCTCAAGCGTGACTACGAAGGGCTGGAAGCCAGTGTCCGCTACGGCGATTCCTCGCGCGGCGACATGCCGACCTTTACCGGTGACGTGCTGTTCGGCAAGAACTTCGCTGACAACCGCGGCAACTTCACCCTGTACGGCTTCTGGGAAAAGAACTCCGGCACCGTGCGTGGGCAGGACCGTCCGTGGACTGCCAACGGCTACCCGTATTACGCCCGCGCCAACAGCACGGATCCGTATGTGATCCTCGACAACAGCCGCAATGTCTACAACTCGCCCAATGCCACCGTCTTGCTGGGAAACTGCAGCGCGGCCAACGCCGCCAACTGCCTGTACACCTTCAATCCGGACGGCTCGCTGCGCCATTCACAACTTGGCCCGGGCGGGCTGACCAACCTGAGCTCAGGCTTCAACGTGTTGCAGCAGGGCACCACCGATGGCGGCGAGTTTGGCGGACGCTACGATTCCTGGTACCTGGTGACGCCATCGGATCGCCAGACCGTGCGCTCGACGCTGGATTTCGACGTCAACGATGCGCTGCGTCTGGTTGGTACGGTCAACTATTCGCAGAGTCAGTCTGAAGCCTCCTGGCGCTCGCTCAGCACCTATGGTTCGGGCGGCAGTGAAGTGGTGCCGTATTACAGCCCCTTTATCACCCAGGAAATGATCACCGCCAACGGTGGTGCATTCACCGATGGCATCGCGTTTGGTCGCCACTTCGATGAAGAGCTGGGGCATATGCGCCAGCAGACCGACCGCAAGTTGCTGCAGGCCAGCATAGGCGCGGAAGGCTATTTCGACTTCCTCGGGCGCAGCTGGAACTACGAGGCTTATTACTCTTACGGACGCAGCCGCCAGCGCACCCGCGAACTCAATGCCGGTTCCTACGACCGGCTGTTGTCGGGGTTGAATTCGTACGTGGATGGTGCGGGCAACCCGATTTGCCTGGATGGGCCGGCTGGCTGCGTGGCGATCAATCCGTTCAAGCGGCTGACGTCGGAGATGGTCGACTGGTTGACCTACGACACCGACTGGTCGACCACCACGCTGACCCAGAAAGTTGCATCGGCCTATGCCTCTGGCGGCATGTTCGACCTGCCCGGTGGTGAAGCCAAGATCGTGGTGGGTGCGGAGTACCGCAAGGAACGCAACGAGATCGGCACCATCGCCCAGTACGACCCGATCAACCCGGCCTATGACCCCAGCCTTGGCACCACCCAAAGCAGCTTGACCGGCGAGTTCAGCGTCAAGGAAATCTTCAGCGAGCTGAGCCTGCCCTTGCTGTCGGGCGTGACCGGCGCAGAGCGTCTGTCGCTGGAGCTGGCCGGGCGTGTCTCGGACTACAGCACCGCCGGCCGCACCACCACCACCAAAGTTGGCTTGGAGTGGGCGCCGATCGACGACATCACCTTGCGTGGCACTTACGGCAAGGCGATCCGTGCGCCCAATATCGGTGAACTTTACACGGCGGGCAGGGTGTCTTCGGCGTGGATCTACGATCCCTGCAACGACTATGCGTTGGCTACCCGTACCAGTACCACCAGCTACACCGCGGGCAACTGCGCGGCCATCAGTCCCAGCGATACCAGCGTTGGCAACTACTGGCAGTGGAAGGACATCGTCTACTCGGGCAACGTCAACCTGAAGCCGGAAACTGCCAAGACCACCACCTTTGGCGTGGTGCTGCGGCCGCGTTTCATTTCCAACCTGACGGTGTCGGCCGACTATTACAAGATCGACCTGCGCGGGGTGATCTCCACCCTGGACTACCAGACCATACTCAATCGCTGCGTCGACCAGGCGAGCCTCAACAATACTTTCTGCGATCTGGTCAGCCGTGACTCGGCGGGCGACATCGTAGAAGTCGCCGTGCAACAGTTGAACCTGTCGCAGAGCATCGCCCGTGGCGTGGACATCAATGCCAACTGGTACTACGACCTGGGTGGTGTAGCCAACTCCAATGCGGGCCGCATCCTGGTGGATCTCAGCTATGGCCGTACCCTGGAACGCAAGTTTGTCGCCGACCCGTTGAATCCAGATGACGAATGGAATTACCTGACGCTGTGGGGCACGCCGAAGTGGAAGGGCACGGTGCGTACCGGTTGGTCCAATCCCAAGGCCAGTTTCTACTGGACCCTGCGGCATGTATCGAAGATGCGTGGCAGCAATACCTCCACCGCAAGCTACGAGCGTGAGTGGGCCGGCAATACCTTCTACAGCGACTTCTACGCCAGCTATCAGCTCACGCCGAAGTTCAGTGTGTTTGGTGGCATGAACAATGTGTTTGATCGCGCGCCGCCACGGGTGCCGGGTGCAGAGGCCGGCGGTGCCGGTTTCAATCAGACCGGCTATCAGGCAGCGGTATATGACGTGCTGGGCCGCACCTTCAACATCGGCGTGCGCATGAAGCTGTAACGATTCGTGGTGACTGAAAAAGCAGGGGCGACGGGATCACCGTCGGCCCTGCTTGTTTTCACACTGCCGGAAACCGCAGCGGCGCTGCGGCTTCGCAGACTCAGTTGGCCTTGCTGTTGTAACGCAGGGTCAGCTGGTACTCGCGGCCCGGCTGGTTGTACCAGGCAACGGTTTCGTACTCGCGGTCGAACACGTTGGCGGCCTTGGCCTGCAGGCTCCATGCATCGTTGATGGCGTATTCAACGCGCACATCCATGGTGCCGTAACCGGCCAGACGCACGCTGTTGGCGGCATCGTCGAAGCGGTGACCACTGCCGGCAGCGGTCACGCCCAGACGCAGCGGGCCAAAGCTCTTGTCCACGTCCAGACGGCCGCTGGTGCGTGCACGACGCGGCAGCAGGTTGTCGTAGGTAGGTGCACTGGCGATATGGTCGCGCGGGTCGGTGAAGCTGGCCTGGGCGTTGATGTCGAAGCCAGCCAGCGACAGGTAGCCGGTCAGCTCGGCGCCACGGATGCGGGCCTCGGCGATGTTGTACGGGGTGAAGGTGCTGTCGAGTGCGATCAACTGGTCAATGCGGGTTTCATAGGCATTGAAGGTCCAGTTCCAGGCGTCGGCGTACTGCGCGATGCCGATGTTCAGGCTCTTGGACTTCTCTGGCTTCAGCTCGGCGTTGTTGTAGCAGCCCCACGGTGAGCAGGGGTAGTACAGGTCATTGAACGTCGGCGCCTTGAAGCCGGTGCCGGCATTGGCGGTCAGGCGGAAGCCGTTGCCGAAGGCAAAACCGTAGCCAAGGCTGCCGGTGGTGTGGCTGCCGAACTGCTCGTTGTCGTCGTTACGCACGCTGGCCTGCAGCGAGTGTGCGCCGAACTGTCCCTGATACTCGGCGAACACACCGGTGTTGTCGCGGCTATCGGTGATGTAGGCCGTGGTGCCGGTGACCTTGTCCTTCTGCCAGTCAGCGCCGGCGCTGATTTGCTGGCCTTCGGCGAACAGGAAGTCACCCTGCACGCTGGCGGTGTCGCGGCGGCTGTCCAGGGTGCTGACGAAGCTGCGGTTGCCGTTGCCGGCAAGGTAGCCATCGGCCTGTTCGTTGTTGCGGCCAACCTGGGCGGTCAGCTGGAAGGCGTCGCTGTGCACCCACTTCAGCTTGCTGCCGATCACCTGTTGGCGGTTGTCCGATTCATTGCTGGTGGTGCCATCAAACTGGTTGCGGCTGATGGCATTGAGCACGTGGCCTTCCAGGCTCAGCGTGTCGGTCAGGGCATAGCCACCGCGGACGTTGATGGAGGTGTTGCGGTAACCGTCACGGTCCGGCTCGTTGGTGAAGCAGCCGGCGCCTGCCCAGGTCGCTGCGTCGTAGAAGCCGCGGCAGGCGTTGATGCCATCGGTCTCCTGGTAGCCGGCCTGGGCCGAGATCCAGCCGCGCTCGCCGCGGTTGCTGAAGCCGGCGCTGACCTGGCGCAGGTTGTTGCTGCCGGCGGTGATCGCCAGGTTCTGCTGCAGGCCCTTGCCGGCATTACGGGTGAAGATCTGGATCACGCCTCCAATGGCTTCGGAGCCGTACAGGCTCGAACGCGGGCCACGCACGATTTCAATGCGCTCGATCTGGTCGATCGGCAGTTCCTGCAACGGCGGCATGCCACTGGTTGCCGAGCCGATACGCACACCGTCTACCAGTACCAGCACCTGGCTGGAGCTGGTGCCGCGCATGAACAGCGAGGTCAGCTTGCCCATGCCACCGGAGTTGTTGATGTCCAAGCCAGCACGGCCGCGCAGCAGGTCCTGCAGCGAGTTGGCCTGGCTGCGATCAATCTGCGCACGGTCGATGACCTGCACCGGCACCACGCTGTTCTCGATGGAGATCGGGGTGCGGGTTGCGGTGACGGTGACGTCGTCCAACTCGGTCGGTGCGTTCTGCGCGGCAGCAACGCCCGGCAGTGCAAGGGCAAGGGCGAGCGAAAGAGAGTGGTAAGACAATTTCATGGAAGCTCCTGGGCCTGCACGCTCCCGCGCAGGCGGATGGGGAAGGCTGCCAGAAGAGGGAGAAGACGGAGGCGGCGCACACGGCGCTACAGCCGCCGCCATGCCCTCCGCATCGCAACCAGTCGGCTTTCGGGCCGGTCTCCGGACTCGCAGGCGAGGCGGCATGTGCCGCTTCCGTCCAGGCGCCTTCCCGTGTCGAGCACAGTGGCGGTATGCCTGGCCTTGTCCTGCTTACCGTTGCGGGGGCAGCGCCGGAATGGCGACATGCTGGAGTTCCAGCAATGCGCGGCACCGGCTTCCCGTTTCAACCGACCAGCAATGCCGGGCGGTCACCTGAAAGTGCGCGCATTCTATGCCATTGCCGCCAGCGTTGCCGGAATGGGCGGCAACGGCCACCGCACTGCTGCGTCGCTACTCGGTGTATGTGGACAGCGTGGGCGACAAGTCTGGTAGCGGCTTTCGGGCTTTGTAGCCCAGGTAAGCACACCTGCAACGGGATGTGCAGGGCACGTCGGGCCTGCATTGCTGCTGCAATCATATTCCCCGGGTGCGCTGCATTTACCCGGGTTATGTGTTGCTCGGGTTGGGTTTGAGCAGTGACTGACGAAGCAGGTCATGCGCAGCACTGTTGCTGAATGGCTAGAATGCGCGCTGCAAACGCAGTATCGGAAGTGTCGTGACAGAAACATGGTACGGGCAGGCCTGCGGCCAGCCTTCGCAGGAATACCGGCAGCGTGCCCTGCTGCGCCAGCGCCAGCTGACCAAGCCGGAAGGCGCCCTGGGTCGCCTGGAGACCTTGGCGGTTGAGCTGGCCGCGCTGCAAGGCGTGGATCAGCCAGCGGCGCAACGTGTGCCGGTGATCGTGTTTGCTGGCGACCATGGCGTCACCGCGCAAGGCGTATCGGCTTACCCGGCGGAAGTGACGGTGCAGATGCTGCACAACTTTGCTGGCGGTGGTGCCGCCATTGCGGTGCTGGCGCGCGAACTGGGCCTGCCGCTGCACGTCTGGGATGTGGGCAGCCGCGCTACCGCGCCGATTGCCGGTGTGGTCAGTGCCAAGACGTTGCACGGCACTGCTGATTTCAGTACTGCCGCGGCGATGTCTGCTGCCGATCTGGAAGCTGCCTTCGATGCCGGTCGCCGCGCGGTGGAAGCTGCCTGCACCGAGGGTGCCGATCTGCTGGTGTTCGGTGAGATGGGCATCGGCAACACCACCGCTGCCAGTGCGGTAGCCGCCGTGCTTGGTCCGTTGTCGTTGGACGAGTTGGTCGGCGCTGGCACCGGCTTGGATGCAGTGCGCATGGTGCAGAAAAGAAATCTGATCGCACGCGCGCTGAGCCTGCATGGGGATGCGATCAACACGGCCGAGTCCCCCGCATGCGAAGCATTGCAACGTGTAGGTGGATTGGAGATCGCAGCGATCAGCGCGGCGATGATTGCCGCGGCGCAGCGTCGTATTCCGGTGTTGGTGGATGGCTTCATCGTCTCTGCTGCAGCATTGGCGGCAGTGCGCATCAATCCGAGTCTGCGGCCGTGGCTGCTGTTCTCGCATCAATCGGCCGAGCGCGGTCATATTCGTCTGTTGGAAACGCTGCAGGCACAGCCATTGCTGTCGTTGGACCTGCGTCTTGGCGAAGGCTCCGGCGCCGCGCTCGCGCTGCCGCTGGTACGCATGGCCTGCGCCCTGCACAACAGCATGGCGACGTTTGCCGAAGCCGCCGTTGCCGATCGCGGTGGCGGCCGATGATTCTTGATCTGCTGCGGCATGCTTCCACCGGACGTGCAGGTCACCTGGACGGGCGTACTGATCCGCCCTTGATCGACGGTGCGATGGATGCGCTGTACCGCTGCCATGCCGGCATCGGCTGGAGTCGGGTGATCAGCTCACCGCGCCGGCGTGCGCTGGATACCGCGCATGCACTGGTGGCCGGCAGCAATCAGTTCTGCGAGATCCACCCGGATTGGGCCGAGCTCGACTTCGGCGATTGGGACGGGCTGCATTTCGATGAACTACCGGCCGAGCAATTGGCCGGGTTCTATAGCGAGCCGCACGATGTGGTGCCGCCCAACGGCGAATCCTGGCAGCAGTTCCAGGCGCGTGTTGAAGAGCAGCTGCATCGTTTGGTGGACGAAGACGATGGTGACGGCCAGCCGGTGCTGGTGGTCAGCCATGCCGGCGTGCTGCGGCTGGTGGTGTCGCGGGTCTGCGGCATGAGTTTGTCATCGCTGTGGGCGATGCGTGTTGATTACGGCACCCGTGTGCGCCTGCGCGTGGAGCGTGGCGAAGACGGGCAGTTGTGGGGTGAACTGCTGGAGTTGCGACAACCATGATCGGACGCCGCCTGATCCTTGCCATTCAATTCCTGACCCGGTTGCCGACACCACAGGTGCGCGATTTCCGCCAGGAAGATCTGAGCAGGTCGGCGGTGTACTACCCCTTGGTCGGCGTCATCATCGGCGTGCTGCTGGCGCTACCGCTGTATGGCTTGGCTGATCGACCATGGTTGGCCGGCGCATTGACCTTGCTGGTCTGGGTGTGGGTGACAGGTGCGCTGCATCTGGATGGTCTGGGCGATGTGGCCGATGCCTTCGGTGCGGCGCATCGTAATCCGCAGCGCTTTCTGGAAGTCCTCAAAGACCCGCATATGGGCGTGTTCGGCGTGGTCACGCTGATCATGCAGCTACTGCTCAAGTTCGTGCTGCTGACCGAGCTTGCTGTGGGGCCGTTGTGGTTCGGCATCGTGCTGGTGCCGGCGTGGGCGCGTTGGGGCACCTTGTGGTGGAGCCAGCGCATACCGTCGCTGCATGGCAATGGTTTGGGTGAGCGTTTTTCCTGGCAGCTACGACCGGCGGCGATGTGGTTGTGGGCAGTATTGCTGGCCGCGATCAGCGTGGTGTTCGCGTGGCCGTTGTTGCTGGCGTTGCTGCTGGTGCCGCTGGTTGCGCTGTGGTGGAAGCGCAAGCTTGGTGGCATCTCCGGCGATGGCCTGGGTGCGAGTGTCGAGGTTGTGGAGACCTTGCTGATGCTGGTGCTTGTAGTCCTCGCACCGCTAGCCGCTGGATTTGTGGGAGTGTTGTAGGAGCGGCGTGAGCCGCGAAGCCACAGCTGCATCCGGAGCCACGTAACTCGAACCACCTGCGATCATTGCTGTGCGATCTGATAGATAGCCAGCTTCGCGGCTTACGCTGCTCCTGCAAAAGCCGTTCGCCGTTCCCACAAACGCTGATGCTCCGCTTCAATCCTCGAAGCGGATCTCGGTGGTCTCTTCTTCGTCGGCATCAGCCTGCATATGCGTTTCATGCACCGGCCCGGCCTGCTGTCCCGCGCGCGTGGTGGGCAGTGCACCAGCAGCGACTTCATACTCCGCCACCAGCTGCTGGCGGCGCGCCTCTGGTATTTCCTGCCAATGGCAGCCGACCAATGCGCCCTCCAACGAATACAGCAGGTTGAGGCTGGGCTTGAAGCCGGCGCGGCGCACCTTCATGAACGCCGCTACCGGGCCGATCGCACTCAAATCCTGCTCGCTGCGCAAACCAACCTGACGCAGCCAGGCTGCACTCTTGGGGCCGATATTGCGCAGCTTGGGCGTGCTCATTGCAGCGCCTCGACAAATACCTGGGCGATGGCTTCCAGGCCCAACTGGTCATCCGCGTCGAAGCGTGCGATCACCGGGCTGTCGATATCGAATACGCCGACCAACGCGCCGTTGTGGACCATGGGCACCACCAGTTCCGAGCGCGAGGCCGAGTCGCAGGCGATATGGCCGGGGAACGCATCCACATCCTCGATGCGCTGGGTCTGGCGGCTGCTGGCAGCGGCGCCACACACGCCCTTGGACAGCGGAATGCGCACGCAGGCCGGCAAGCCCTGGAACGGGCCAACTACCAGTTCCTTGCCGTCGTAGAAGTAGAAACCCACCCAGTTGAGCTGCGGCAGCGCGTGGTAGACCAGCGCCGACAGATTGGCGGCATTGGCAATACGATCGGCTTCGCCGTGGACCAGGGCACGGGCCTGGGCCAGCAGCTGGGCGTACTGTTCCGGCTTGCTGCCGGTGAGGGTGTCGGTGTTGAACATCAGGAGAGTCTAGCCGCTGTGTGGTCGTCGATTCTGCCAGCCGCTGCTGCTGAACGCAGCCATCGGCAATGGAATGCTGGATCGCAGGCAAAAAAAGACCCGGCAGCGGGAGGGGGCTGCCGGGTCTGGGATTGCGCGGGGGAGGGACCGCGCAAATTCTGTTGTCTGGGTGTCAGTCGGCTTTGCGCTCAGCCTTGGCGGGCTTGGCAGCGAACGGCTGGCGCACCAGTGCGCCCAATGCCTCGCTGGTCTTCAGGCTGAGCCCGACCACTTCCTGGTTGGCGTTGGCCAGCCGTTCGATGTTCTCGCGCGCCAGCTGCATGCCCTTGGGCAGCAGCGCCTGCAGATCCGCCTGCGCACCGGCCTGCGCCAGTTCGCCGAAGAAGCCCGCCGCAACGGTGGTGTTGCGCTCAAGCGCGCGCAGTTGCACGCCAAACACGCTTTCAGCATTTTCCAAGGCGAGCCGGTTGGCACGGTTGGCGGCAGCGGCGAGCTGCTGGGTGTAGCTGCTGAAGTCGTTGAACTGAGCGGACATCGGGGTGATCCAGCGGGTCTTGTTGCGTTGCAGCATAGCGCAGATATTGCGCGGCGCAACATATAATTGTGAGTGGTTCAGATACGCGCTTTCTGTAGTGCCGAGCCATGCTCGGTAGGGGGCCTTCCAGATAAAGCCAGTTCTGTAGCGCCGAGCCATGCTCGGCAGCGGCCTTCCAGATAAAACCAGTTCTGTAGTGCCGAGCCATGCTCGACAGGGGCCTTCCCGGTAAAGCCTCTGCCGAGCATGGCTCGGCACTACCGCTCCCTCCCTTTGCCGCAGGCAAGGGGAGGGTTGGGGAGGGGTTGGCTCTTCGCTGCTTGTTGCAGCCCTGGCTTCGCGGCTTACGCCGTTCCTACAAATGCCGCTGCATGGCGTGTAAAGCCTCTGCCGAGCATGGCTCGGCACTACCGCCTACCGCCTATCGCCTACGGCTGCGATCAGGCGGCTTTGTCGCCCTTGTAGCTGCAGCCGGAAGTGCAGGTCTCATGCACCACTACTTCGCTGAGCAGCGGCAGCGCTGGCTTCAGCTTTTCCCAGATCCACATCGCCAGGCGTTCGCTGGTGGGGTTTTCCAGGCCGGGGATGTCGTTGAGGTAGTTGTGGTCGAGCTGGTCGTAGAGCGGCTGGAAGGCGGCCTTCAGATCGCTGAAGTCCATGATCCAGCCGGTCTCCGGGCCTGGTTCGCCGCTAACCCGCAGTTCAACGCGGAACGAGTGGCCATGCAGGCGCGAGCACTTGTGGCCGACCGGGACGTTGGGCAGCCGGTGTGCGGCTTCGAGGGTGAAAACCTTGAAAATATCCATGGGCGCAATTGTAGGGTGCGGCCGTCTCCCAGCGTATGCATCTGTGATGCCAGTAGTAGTTTCATATCCATCCTGATGAAGCGATGTAACAGATGGTTATGTGCGAATGCAACAAAGTGATTGGCCGGACATTTGACTGTTGTGAGGTACTGCTGGTGTTGTCATTCACCTCTCCCGGACTCCATGCCTACTCGTTCCTTGCTCGCTTTCGCGGTGGCTGCTGCCATCGTTGCTCCCTCCCTCGCCCTGGCCGAAGCCGCTGCCGATGGCAGCAAGACCCTCGATGCGGTGCGCGTCACCGGCTCCAACATCAAGCGCACCGATACCGAAACCGCCAACCCGGTTCAGGTGATCGAACGGCAGCAACTCGAGCAGACCGGCAAGGCCAGTGTGGCTGACCTGCTGCGTTCGATCTCCGCCAACACCGGCAACGCCAGCAACGAAACCAGCAACAGCGGCTGGGCCTCTGGCTCGGCCGGCATCGGCCTGCGCGGCCTGTCGCAGAAGAACACGCTGGTGCTGCTCAACGGCCGTCGCCTGGCCAACTACGGCTTCCCGTCTGGTGGTCTGTCGGATACCTTCGTCGATCTCAACGCGCTGCCGCTGGTCGCGGTGGAGCGCATCGAAGTGCTGAAGGACGGCGCCTCGGCGGTATACGGTTCCGATGCAGTCGCCGGCGTGGTCAACATCATCACCCGGCAGAATTTTGAAGGTGCCGAAGTCGGCGTCAGTGGCGGCACCTCCGAAGCCGGTGGGCTGGACCAGCAGAACCTCAAGTTTGTCGGCGGCATCGGCGATCTGGACCGCGATGGCTACAACATCCTGGTGTCGCTGGAAGGCTATAACCGCGACCGTCTGGACCAGGACCAGCGCGATCTCACGCGCTCGGGCATCTATACCGACAAGGCCGGCGGCCGCTGGAATGGTTGGTCGGCCAAGGGCGCGCGCTACCTGATCGGCGGCAAGTCTGTGCCGATGCTTGATGCCGCCGGCAACTGCCCGGAAGGCACCGTACTTACCGCCAGTGGCCCGATCGACGGCCTGGCCGGTGACACCTGCGCCTTCAACCAGGCGCCTTACACCACGCTGATCCCCTCAACCAAGCGCTGGCAGGCCTACGTCAACGGCACGCTGCGCATCAACGATTCGGTGGAAGCCTTCGCCGATGTGATCTACAGCGACATCAAGGGTGTGTCGTGGTTCGGCTCGAGTCCGTTCTTTACCCTGGAAAGTGGCCGCTTCGCGCTCAACGCCGACACCGGTCTGGCCGAGCCGGTGCGCTCAACGCTGCCGGCAGCCAATCCGTATAACCCGTACGGCGTGGACGTGCCGATCGAATACACCTTCTTCAACCTCGGCGGCACCATCAAGACCAACCGCTCGCGTTCCTATCGTGGCGTGCTCGGCCTGCGCGGGCAGACCGAGAAGTGGGACTGGGAAGTTGGTGCGTTCCAGGCCGCCAGCAAGCAGCGCGAGACTGTCTCCGGTGGTTTTGCCAATCGTTGGACGCTGTACGACGCGCTGGCCAGTGGCAGCTACAACCTGCTCAATCCGTCGGCAACCGATCCGGCGGTGCTGGCTGCGATCGGCCTGAGCACGTTGCGTCCGGCCGAATCGGTGCTCAAGGGGGTGGACGCCAAGGTGTCCGGTACTTTGGGTGAAACCTGGGCGGGCGAGATTGGCTTTGCCGCCGGTGCCGAATGGCGGCAGGAAAAGCTCGACTCCAACAATCCCTGGCAGATCGATGCCGGCCTGCAGGTGCGCCCTGCGATTGCTGAAGTGCACGGCCAGCGCCACGTAAGCGCCGCCTATGCGGAAGTGAGCGTGCCGCTGCACAGCACATTGGAGCTGCAGGCTGCGGCGCGTGCCGATCACTACAGTGATTTCGGCAATGCATTCTCGCCCAAGCTCGGCCTGCGCTGGCAGCCGTTGGATTGGCTACTGGTGCGTGCTGCTGCCTCGCGTGGCTTCCGTGCGCCGTCGCTGTCGGAGAACTCGGCATCTACCAGCATCGCCTATGGCTCGGTGGTTGATCCGCATGATCCGGACGTCGCCGGTTCGCGGCAGAACCCGACCTTCTTCACCGTTGGTAATACCAATCTCGATCCGGAGCGCACGCGCAGCTTCAACGCCGGCTTCGTGCTGTCGCCGTGGCAGAACACCAACCTCAGCGTCGATTACTACCGCATCAAGCTGGATAACCTGATCGGCACCGGCAACACCACCACCTTGGTGCAGGAGAACGATCCGGCTAATGTGTTGCGTGATTCGCGCGGCAAGTTGCTGGCGGTCTACAACCGTTACCAGAACCTGAGCCAGCTGGAGACTTCCGGCATCGACATCGAGCTGCGCCAGCGTTGGCAGACGGCCGCTGCAGGCGACTTTGGCCTGTCCTCAGCGCTGACCTATGTCATCGATTACAAGCGACCGCAGGTTGTTGGCGGTCCGTTGGTGGATTACGCCGGTTCCAACCTCGGCCCGTCGCTGCCGGATACCAAGGCCACCACCACGCTGGATTGGGCTTTGGGTGATTGGCGTACCGCGCTGACCTGGTATTACACCAGCAGCTACGATCAGGAAGGCAGTGCCGCGGCAAAGGCCGTGCAAAAGCAGGTGGCAAGCTACAGTCAGTTCGATCTGTATCTGGGCTACACCGGCATCGACAAGCTTACGGTGTACGCAAAGGTGCAGAACATCGGTGACCGCCAGCCACCGTACGACGCCACCTTCCCGGGTGTGCGCGCACCGTATGACTTCAGCCAGTACGACCTGCGCGGGCGCTATTACACGCTGGGCTTTGATTATCGCTTCTGATTGAAAGCCCCCCAGTGATCTAGCCCCTCTCCCGTTTACGGGAGAGGGGTTGGGGTGAGGGCAGCTTTTAAAGCATTACCGGGAAAGCCCCTGCCGAGCATGGCTCGGCACTACAGGTTCCGCTCCTGCTCAAAGCCCCTCTCCCGCCTGCGGGAGAGGGGTTGGGGTGAGGGCAGCTTTTAGGTGCTGGAACCGTGCTGGCAAGGCCTCTGCCGAGCATGGCTCGGCACTACATATTTCGCTTTTTAATTTTGAATTTTGGCAACAACGTTCATGCAATAGGGGAGTGCTACACCCATGTCGTTCCGCTTTAAACGTCTGCTGCCAGTCTTGTTGCTGGCAACACTTGTCAGCCTGTCGCCGGCCCATGCCCAGAACAGTTACTACTTCCTCACCGCGCAGCAGTTCGATGCGAAGGTGCCATCGCCGCAACAGTTCCTCGGTTACGAGATCGGCAGCCACTACACCCGGCATGACCAGCTGGTGGCCTACTTCAACGAACTGGCGCGGGTTTCGGACAAGGTCAAGGTCGAGGTCATCGGCCAAAGCTACGAGCAACGCCCGCTGTTGCTGGTGACTATCACTTCAGCGCGCAACCACGCGCGCAGCGCCGAGATCGCCGCCCAGCGTCAGGCGCTGATCGATCCTGCACAGCCGCTACCCGGTGCTGATGCTCCGGCGGTCGCGTGGTTGGGTTACAGCGTTCACGGCAACGAAACCTCCAGCGGCGAAGCCGCAATGCTCACTGCCTACTATCTTGCCGCCAACCAGGACGCGGAAACCGCGCGCTGGCTCGACCATGCGGTAGTGGTGATTGATCCAGCACAGAACCCGGATGGACGCGACCGTGCCGCCAACTGGCATAACGCCTGGGGTTCGCGTCCGCCATCTGCTGATCCGGCCGACAAGGAACATGTCGAGCCGTTCCCCAGCGGCCGCGTCAATCACTACTTCACCGATCTCAACCGCGATTGGCTGGCGCTGGCGCAGGCCGATAGTTGGCCGAAGGTTGCGCAATTCCATCGCTGGTATCCGAACATCCAGATCGACTTCCACGAAATGGGCAAGGACAGCACTTACTACTTCGAGCCGTCGCCGAAGAGCATGGAAAGCCCGCTGTTGCCCAAGTCTTCGTATGAGGCGAACAAGTGGCTGGCGCGCTTCCATGCCAAGGCCCTGGATGATCTTGGTTCGCTGTATTACACCGGCGAGAACTTCGACAACTTCTCGCCGATCTATGGCTCCACCTATCCGGATTTCCACGGCGCGGTCGGTGTGACCGTGGAGCAGGCCAGTTCGCGTGGCCTGGTGCAGGAATCGGTGAATGGCCTGCTGCATTTCAACTTCACCGTCCGCAACCAGGTGGCGACGGGTCTGGCCAGCGTGCGCGGTGTGGTGGAAGACCGTGATCGTCTGTTTGCACTGCAAAAGGAGTTTTTCCGCAGCGCGCTGAAGCAGGCGTCCGCTTATCCGGTGCACGATTGGGTGTTCGGTGATGCCGCCGACGCCACGTTGACCCGCAAACTGCTGGCCGTGTTGCTGCAGCATCGCATCGAGGTGCACGCATTGGCGCGGGACGTGGAAGTGGATGGCAAGCGCTTCCAGGCCGGTTCGGCATATGTGGTGCCCGCGCGGCAGCCGCAGTTCCGTCTTGCGCATTCGATCTTCGAGTTCACCCCGGCGGTAAAGGGCGATGTGTTCTACAGCGGCACCTCGTATGCGGTGGCGCCTGCCTATGGCCTGCGTTATGCCGGCAGCCGTGGTGCCGTGCCGAGCGGAGCGGTGGTGGATGCAGTGCCGGTGGCACAGGGTGGCATCAGCGGCGGTCGTGCTGGCTTCGCCTATGTGGCCGATGCACGTGACTTCGGCAGCTTCCGTCTGCTGGGCGGGCTGCTGCGTGACAATGTGCGTGTGCGCACCGCGCACCAGCCGTTCACTGCTTCTACCGCGAACGGTGATGTGGCGTTTGGTCATGGCGCGGTGGTGATTCCGGTTGCAGGCCAGACGCTGGATGCGGATGCCCTGCAGGCCAAGGTGTTGGCGCGTGCGCAGGAGGCTGGTGTCACGGTTTACACCTTGGCCAGTGGCCGCGCTGCCAGCGGCATCGATCTGGGTAGCGACAATGTGCGGGTACTGCGCACGCCGAGCGTCGCCTTGGTGATGGGCGAGGGCGTGTCCGCAACCGAGATTGGCTCAACCTGGTTCTCGCTGGATACCTCGCTGGGCTTGCCGTCCAGCAAGCTTGATCCTGCGCAGTTGGCCAGTGTTGATCTGGCGCGCTACACCTCAATCGTGCTGTCCGGTGGCACCTATGCCAACGTCAGTGATGCGGGTGTGGCGGCGCTCAAGCGTTGGATTACCGCCGGTGGTTCGCTGGTGGTGTATGGCAGCGGCGCGCGCTGGGCGATCGACAAGGGCCTTGCCGAAGCCAAGCTGCGCGAAGGCGACAAGAAGGATGAGGCTGAGCGGTTGGATTTCGGTACGGTGCGTGATGTGTTCGCGCTGGGTCGGGTCAGCGGCAACATTCTGAGCGCTGATATCGATCCGACCCATCCGCTGGGCTTTGGTGTGCAGCAGCGTCGCATCTGGGTCAACAAGGAAGGTGGACTGGTGTTCGAGCCGGTGAAGAATGCCTTCCTCAATGTGGTGAACATCGACCGCGAGCCGGTGGTGAATGGCTATCTGTCCGATGCGAATCGTGCGCGGGTTTCGGGTTCGAGCTATCTGCAGGTCGTGCCGAGCGGGAGTGGCAACGTTGTGTTGTTTGCCGATGATCCAGCGCATCGCAAGTATTGGCATGGCACTGAGCGCTTGCTGCTCAATGCCTTGTTGCAGGCAAACCACCTGAGCACGCCGCGCCAGCGCGGGGAGTAAGGCTTTAGCCCCTCTCCCGCTTGCGGGAGAGGGGTTGGGGTGAGGGGCGGTGCGCAGCGCCGTGCAGTTCTGCTTTGCCTCGGCCTTGCAGCTGGTATCGCTGAAGGCAAAAGCTGCCCTCATCCGCCCCTGCGGGGCACCTTCTCCCGTAAACGGGAGAAGGGATAGAACCAAAGCCAAAGCTCAAAGCCAAAGCTCAAAGCCAAAGCTCAAAGCCAAAGCTCAAAGCCAAAGCCAAAGCCAAAGCTCAAAGCCAAAGCTCAAAGCC